>CAZNQG010000087.1:0-14635 GCA_964575235.1 uncultured Bacteroides sp. | reverse complement strand
TTCATGGGCAGCCCGGAAATAGCAGTTGCCTGCCTGGATGCCCTTCGCAAAGACGGCCAGGAAATCGTAGGAGTGATTACCGCCCCGGATAAACCGTCCGGGAGGGGTAGGAAAATCCAATCCACACCCGTCAAGGATTACGCCCTGAATCAGAAGATGAAGTTACTCCAGCCTGAAAACCTTGAGGACCCGGGGGTTCTTGCAGAACTTTCCTCCATGGATCCCGATCTGATCGTGGTGGTCGCTTTCCGGATCCTGCCGGAAAAGGTATGGGGCCTGCCCCCCATGGGCACCATCAACCTGCATGCCTCCATGCTGCCGCAATACCGGGGAGCAGCGCCCATCAACCGGGTCATCATGAACGGGGAAACCGAAACGGGTGTGAGTACCTTTTTCATTGAAAAGGAAATCGATACCGGAAAGATCATCATGCAGGAGACCGTACCTATCGATCCGGAAGACACTGCCGGGGACCTGCACGAGAGGATCGTGAAAAAAGGTGCGGATTTGATTGTACGCACGGTCCGTTCCATCGCAAAAGGAGAAGTCTCCCCCATCGACCAGTCCGATCTGTTGAAACCCGGGGAAATCCTCAAAACGGCGCCCAAGATCTTCAAGGAAGACTGCAGGATCCGGTGGGACCGTCCCGTAAAGTCCATCTACGATCAGATCAGGGGACTCTCACCCCGGCCCGGTGCATGGACCTTGATCGTCTCTCCGGATGGCTCCGAACGGGTCCTGAAAGTATACTCCGTTCAAAAGGTCGAGCGGGAAAGCATGTTCCAGGCGGGGACCGTTCTGTCCGACGGGAAATCCCGGTTCGAGGTGGTCTGCCGGAACGGGATCATCAACCTGACCGAAGTCCAGATTGAGGGAAAAAAGAAAATGGGGATTGAAGAATTCCTGCACGGGATGAATAACATCTCCGAATGCAAGGTCAAATGATCGAGACCGTCGAGTCCGGCCGCTCCTCCATGTCCTCCGGCACGGTTCCGGGTTCCATTTCATCCTTTTTCTTCCTCAGGTAGATAATATCTCCCGGCTCGGGTTCCTCTCCCTTCTTCATAAGATTCTTTTGAAGCAGTTTCTTAAGCCGGATCCCGTACATCTGTGAAAGGTCATACATGGTCTCCCCTTCTTCAACCGTATGGAATTTGAATTCAACCGAGGCCTTGCTCCTCTTTGGCTGGAGATAAAGCACCTGCCCCTTTTCAATCTTTGAATCCCGCGGTATCTCGTTGTATTTGGCAAGCTCAAAAGGCATCAGGTCAAGTTCCCTGGTCAGGCCCTGGTAACTGTCCCCTTCTTTGGCAATGATGTAATCAATCCGGTTGCGGACCAGTATCCTGCGCTTTCCGACCTCAATCTCAAGGTCATCGATATCCGCAAGGGCCCCTTGTTCATCCCGGCGCCGGCGCTTCCCGGTATCGTAGCGGTGAAGTTCGTTTTCTTCGATGAGGCGGATCAGCAGGTCGGCGTATTTGGGTGATGTGGCATAGCCGGCCTTTTTCAATCCCTTCGCCCACCCCTTGTAATCCGTCTGGTCCAGTTCAAAAAGGAAGGAGTAACGGGGACTGTTCATCAGGAAGTCCGTGTGGTCGGAGTAGGATTCCGCAACGGATCTGTATTTCCTGAAACACTCGTTCTTTTCGTCGTCGTCGTGGATGATGTGCTTGCCCTTCCAGCCATGGCATTTTATCCCGAAATGATTTTTCGCCCGGGCCGCCAGGGTCGAATTCCCGTTGTCCGACTCCAGGCAGCCCTGCGCCAGGGTAATGCTGGCCGGGATCCCGCTCCTTTTCATTTCCTCGATGGCCAGGTCCCTGTACATTTCGATATACTCCTCCCGTGTCCAGTCCTGCGCCCCCGCGGTGACCGCAAGCAACTGCAGAATCAGTACCGGGGCTATTTTCTTGGCAAGCATGCTCATCCCGCGAAAATTTGAAACTAAAATACGATTAAAGCCATATCCCTTCAGGCAGACGGGCTTGGACTTATCAACAAGATTTGTAAATTTGAGCCAGCCCGAGAGCTTATAACGTGGAAATCCGCATTAATATTGAGGAAGCTGCATCACCGGATCGGCTGAATCCTAAAGAAAGAAGCGTCGTTGATGCCGCGATCGCCGCCGCCCGTGATGCTTATGCACCTTATTCGGGGTTCAACGTTGGTGCCGCCATCCTGCTTGAGAACGGGGAACTGGTCACCGGGAACAACCAGGAAAATGCCGCTTACCCGAACGGGTTATGTGCCGAGCGGGTGGCCATGTTTGCGGCAAACGCCCGTTTCCCGGATTCGGGCATTGAGCTGCTGGCCGTTGCCGCCATGATCAAGGGCAGGTTCCTGGAAGAGCCGGTATATCCATGCGGTTCCTGCCGACAGGCCCTGCTCGAGAGCGAAAACCGGTTCGGCAGGCCCGTACGCATCCTCATGTACGGGCAAAACCGAATCCACATTGCCCGCTGTGCAAAGGACCTGCTGCCCCTTTCCTTCGACGCCTCCTTCCTGAAATAATCCCCCCGGAGCGCCTGCAAATTTTATCCACCGAAGGCATTGCTGCCTCGTCTCTGCATTTTGCGCAATAACGCAAAATAAGGTTCCTCACCAGCAATGCCTTCGGCAGTAATACAAAATTTGCCCTTATGCCGCAGGCAAAAAGCAGCGACGGTCCGGCAAACCCGGAGGCAGGGAAAATTTACACACGTACCGGAGGGGTTAAAATTCGTTCAGGCCAGTCCCCCGGCAAGAGCCTGCCAAAGCGGATCTCCCGGCACCGGCGCCTCGATCCGGAGGGGTTGCTTCCGCACCGGGTGAACGAATTCAAGGCTTTGTGCGTGCAGGCTGATGCTGCCGTCCCGGTTTGAACGGGGATACCCGTACTTCAGATCGCCCCGGACCGGGCAGCCGATCTTCGCCAGCTGGCAACGGATCTGGTGATGCCTGCCGGTATGAAGCAATACCTCCAGCAGGAAATAATTGTCGGAGCGTGACATAAGGCAATAATCCAGGATGGCTTCCTTCGTACCTTTCCTGGGTTTTTCGTAGGCGTAGGATTTGTTTTGGGACTCGTTTTTCACCAGGTGATGCCTGAGGGTGCCTTTCTCGGGATCGGGCAGTTCCCTTACGATGCACCAGTAGTTTTTGCGGACCTCTTTCTCGCGGAACAGGTCGTTCATCCTGGCAAGGGCCTTGCTGGTCCGGGCAAATACCACCACGCCGCTGACCGGCCGGTCGATCCGGTGAACCACTCCCAGGAAAACCTCGCCCGGCTTGTTGTACTTCATCCGGATGTACTGCTTCAGCAGTTCGTCGAGCGATACATCCCCGGTCTTATCCCCCTGCACGAGCTGGCCGGCCCTCTTGTTCACGGCTATCAGGTGGTTGTCCTCGTATATGATTTCCAGGTCCTGCTTCATTCGGGATTCAATGGGGAAAAACGGCCGTCGCGGAATGGCATCATGGAAGTGGTTCCCGGAAAGTCCGCCCTAATATTGTTCCTTCTCATTCGGGAACTGCAGGGTGCGTACATCCTCTATGTAGGTCTCTACGGCACCCTTTATCTCGGCATACAGGTTATGGTAGCGCCGGAGGAAACGGGGACTGAACTCCTGGGTTATGCCCAGCATGTCGTGCAGCACCAGCACCTGCCCATCCACGTTGGGTCCGGCCCCGATCCCGATGACCGGAATCTTCAATTCCGCAGCCACCTTTTTGCCAAGCGCGGCAGGCACCTTCTCCAGTACGATCCCGAAACATCCGGTATCCTCCAGGATGTGGGCGTCCTCAACCAGCTTGTCGGCCTCTTCCTTATCCCGGGCCCTGACAACGTAGGTTCCGAATTTATGAATGGATTGCGGCGTCAGTCCCAGGTGTCCCATGACCGGGATCCCGGCAGACAGGATCCTGGAAACGGATTCCTGTATCTCCCTGCCTCCTTCCATTTTCACTGCATGTGTACCGGTTTCCTTCATGATGCGGATGGCGGATGTGAGAGCCTCCTTGGAATTCCCCTGGTAGGTCCCGAACGGAAGGTCGCAGACGATCAGGGCCCGTTTCACGGCACGCACCACCGATGCTGCATGATTGATCATCTGGTCGAGGGTGATGGGAAGGGTGGTATCGTGCCCGGCCATTACGTTGGAGGCGGAATCACCAACGAGTATGATGTCGATGCCAGCTTCGTCAAGGATTCTTGCCATGGAATAGTCATATGCCGTCAGCATGGCTATTTTTTCACCTTTCAGCTTCATCTCATAAAGCACATGCGTGGTGATACGCCTGACGATTTCATGAAGGGCCATAATACCGGATTTCTGAGCATACAAAGTTTATAATTAATACTGAAACCACGTGCAAAACATCGGGGTTTTTACTCCGGCGGCGCACTGACTTTTTGTCATATCCTCCGGGATGCGGTCCATCCACAGTTAAAACAGATGTCATATTTTCATCAATTCGGTCCTTGGCACAATGCTTGACCAAAACATCGGAAACTGAAATAAATCCAGAAACAAATACATCACTATGAGTAAAATTATCGGAATAGATTTAGGAACCACCAACTCTTGCGTCGCCGTCATGGAAGGGAATGAACCCGTGGTTATTCCCAACAGCGAGGGAAAGCGGACAACTCCTTCGATGGTTGCATTTGTTGAGAACGGGGAAAGGAAGATCGGCGATCCGGCCAAGCGCCAGGCCATCACCAATCCCGTTAAAACGGTTTTTTCCATCAAGCGCTTCATGGGAGAAACCTATGACAAGGTACAGACGGAGATCAATCGTGTTCCCTACAAGGTCGTAAAGGGTGAGAACAACACCCCCAGGGTACAGATCGACGACCGGAAATATACCCCGCAGGAATTATCCGCCATGGTCCTGCAGAAAATGAAAAAAACGGCGGAAGACTATCTTGGCCATGAGGTTACGGAGGCCGTGATCACGGTGCCTGCGTACTTCAGCGATTCACAGCGGCAGGCTACCAAGGAAGCCGGGGAGATCGCCGGTTTGAACGTTAAACGGATCATTAATGAACCCACCGCCGCTTCCCTTGCCTATGGACTGGACAAGAAGAACAAGGACATAAAGGTGGCTGTATTTGACCTGGGTGGAGGTACCTTCGACATCTCCATCCTGGAACTCGGCGACGGAGTATTCGAGGTTAAGTCCACCAACGGGAATACCCACCTGGGAGGAGATGACTTTGACGAGGTCATCATCAACTGGCTGGCCGAGGAATTCAAGAAGGAGGAAAACATTGACCTGAGGAAGGACCCCATGGCCCTGCAGAGGCTGAAGGAGGCCGCGGAAAAAGCCAAGATCGAGCTCTCAAGCTCATCCAGCACGGAAATCAACCTTCCCTACATCATGCCGGTTGAGGGTATTCCCAAGCATCTGGTGAAAAACCTGAGCAAGGCTAATTTTGAGAACCTTTCCGATGCCCTGATACAAAAGACCGTGGAACCCTGCAAGAAGGCTCTCAAGGATGCAGGCATGAAGGCTTCGGATATTGACGAAGTCATCCTTGTCGGGGGATCAACCCGCATTCCTGCCATCCAGGAAACCGTGCAGAAAATCTTCGGCAAGACTCCTTCCAAGGGTGTTAATCCGGACGAGGTGGTTGCCGTCGGCGCTGCCATCCAGGGAGGTGTGCTGACCGGTGAGGTGAAGGATGTACTCCTGCTCGACGTCACACCGCTGTCACTGGGGATTGAAACCATGGGTAGCGTGATGACCCGCCTGATCGAGGCCAATACCACCATTCCCACGAAGAAAGCCGAAATCTTTACCACGGCAGCCGATAACCAGCCCTCGGTAGAGATCCATGTCCTCCAGGGAGAAAGGCCGATGGCCCAGGGGAATAAAACGATCGGGCGCTTCCACCTGGACGGTATCCCGCCCGCGCCAAGGGGCATTCCCCAGATCGAAGTTACCTTCGACATCGATGCCAACGGGATACTGAACGTATCGGCAAAGGACAAGGGGACCGGAAAGGAACAGAGCATCCGCATCGAAGCTTCCACCGGCCTGACGGATGATGAGATCGAAAGAATGAAGAAAGAGGCTAAGGAAAACGAAGCCACCGACAAGGAAGCCAGGGAAAGGGTAGATAAGCTGAATGCCGCCGATGCCCTGATATTCCAGTCCGAAAAACAGCTGAAGGAATTCGGCGACAAGCTTCCGTCCGAAAAGAAGGGTCCCATTGAAAAAGCTCTTGCCAACCTGAAGGAAGCGCATAAGAGCCAGGACCTTGCGGCCATTGAAAAGGCTACCGCAGAATTGAATTCCCTCTGGCAGGCAGCCTCGGAGGAACTCTACAAGGAGGGCCAGGCCCAGCAGGATGCCGGCACCGAAGGTGCTGCAACCGACGACGGGAAAAAGGACGACCAGGAAGTCACGGATGTTGATTTCGAAGAAGTAAAATAAATCATAATATACAGGCCGGGATTGCATGAATCGACATCGAATGCTCCCGGGTTCAATAGGATTCTTGAAGGCCGGCCCCCTTCCAACGGGCCGGCCTTTTTTCGCTTGCATAGTACGGGCGCAGGTAAAATTAATGACCGGGTTTTTCGTTTTACCAGAAACACCTAGCTTTGTGATAAACAAAACCGTTATGTCGTCGCTTCTGTATTCATTCGCATGTTCTTTGCTGTTCCTTATCATACCGGCCTTCGGATTCGGTTCCACCCCCCCGGATACCGTCTGGAACCAGACGGACGGCGCGGGGAAAAAACAGGGTTACTGGAGAAAGTACTACCCGAACGGAGAACTTATTTACAGGGGTTGCTTCCAAGATGACAGACCGGTAGGGCTGATGCAGCGTTTTTATGAGGATGGGGGACTGAAAGCGGAGCTTGTTTTCTCCGGCATATCCGGAACCGCCCGTGCGACCCTGTATTACCGTAACGGGATGCCGGGAGCAAGAGGCAAATACACCGGGCAGCTGAGGGACAGCGTTTGGAGCTTCTATTCCTATCACACGGGCTCCCTGTCCTGTCTTGAATCATACAACATGGGCAAGAAGGAAGGCCCTACCATTAAGTTTTATCCCGAAGGGAACAAGGCGGAGGTGCTGTTCTGGAAAAATGACCGGAGGCACGGAAAATGGGAACAATATTACGAAGACTCCACCCTGCGCCTTTCATCACAATATAAATCAGGTGAGATCGACGGTCCCTACCGGGTATACAACCGGAACCGGGTGTTGCTGATCGACGGTGTTTACAGGGACGGGAAGATGGACGGGGACTGGATGTATTACGACCAGGAGGGAAACCTTCAGCATATCCTGAAATACGATAACGGGACCATCCTGAACGAGGAAGAATTCGAGAAATGGAAAAAACAATTCATGGAGGACCTGGAAAAGGACATGGGGACCATCCCGGAGCCGGATTTCGAGAATTTCTTCGACAAATCACCCTGATCTTCGGTTACCGATGAGGCAGAGCTGGCTGTATACCGGTATGCTTCTGTGCATTTGCATGAATGCCATGCCACAGGGTACTTCCCATAAGTACTGGGTGCAACTCAGGGACAAGGAATACAACGAATATTCGCTGGAAAATCCCGGCGAATTCCTCACCTCCCGTTCCCTGGAAAGAAGGGCCCGTCAGGACATCCCGGTTACCTTACAGGATCTGCCCGTTAGCACCGCCTACCTGGACAGCCTGGAAGAACATCCGCTGAGGATCCTGTATACGAGCAAATGGATGAATGCCGTCGTGGTGGAAACACAGGACACCGGGCTGGCAAGCACCCTGCTCAGGCACGATTTTGTTAGCGATGTCGAATGCCTGTACCACCCTCCGAATGCAAAAAAAAGTACTCCCGCCAAATGGGATGCTGACGGTCCGGCGAAGACTGATTCGGATGACCCTCAGCCGGCAACGCCCGCTACACAGCAAATGGACCTGGTTTCGGATCACCAGATTGAAATGCTGCAGGGGCACCTGCTGCACCAGGCGGGATTCTCGGGACAGGGGATGGTCATCGCGGTCCTGGATGCAGGTTTCGCCCATGCGGACACCATGGTCGCATTTGATTCGCTTTTTGCAGAGGGAAGGATCCTGGGAACCCGTAATTTCGTGGAACCCGACTCTTTCTTCTTCTGGAAAGTAAACGGACCCCATGGCACACATGTGCTTTCCATCATGGCAGCGGATATGGACGGCCAATTCAGGGGATCCGCCCCGAAAGCGGGATACTGGCTGATCCAGACCGAGGATGTCCGCTCCGAGGACCGCATCGAAGAGGCCAACTGGCTTGCGGGTGCAGAGCTGGCGGATTCCGCGGGTGCCGATGTCATAAACAGCTCGCTAAGCTATTTTTCCGGCTTCACGGATACCACCCAGAATTACCGTTATGAGGACCTGGACGGGGTTACGGCACTCGCCACCCGGGCGGCCCAGATCGCTGCATCCAGGGGCATGCTGGTGGTAGCCAGCGCAGGCAACAAGAGGAATGTCTATAACCCGGCCGGATACGTTGCCGCCCCGGCGGACGGAAAGGACGTGCTTGCCGTGGGTGCGGTGGATGCATACGGCACATGGGTGGATTTCAGCGCCAGGGGACCCAGCTATGACGGCCGTATTAAACCGGATGTTTCGGCCCAGGGCTATCTGACTTGGCTGGTCCGCTATACCGGCAAGATCGAGCAGGGGAATGGGACGTCCTATTCCTCCCCGGTGGTCGGGGGACTCGCAGCCTGCCTCTTGCAGAAACATCCCGACACGCATAGCGGGGATCTGATGGAGGCCATCCGGTCCAGTTCCTCACTTAATCCCTATCCCGACAACATGCTTGGCTGGGGACTACCCAACTTTGCACTCGCCGGTCACATCATTACCGATGTGCATCCTCCCCGTGAGATGGAAACCCAACTGCTGATTTTCCCGAATCCAGCCAGAGAATTCATCTGCCTACATTGCATACGGACGGGCAAGGACAGATGCCGCTACCGGATCCTGGATGCAGGCGGAAGGCTTCGCCTGGAGGGTGAAATCATACCCCCCGGGGAAAGCATGATCCCCATCCGTGACCTGCCCCCGGGCAGTTATATCCTGGTGGTTTCCGGCGAACGGCAGGAGAGCAGGGGTTTATTCATTAAACTTCCGTAAACATGCAGAAGCCCGATATCATAAAACTTTCGGAACTACAGGATGAGATACGCGAAGTGCTCCAGGGAAACTTCGAGCGGCCCCGGTGGGTAGTGGCCGAAATCAGCGATCTGAAAGAAAACCTGAGCGGGCACTGCTACCTTGACCTGGTGGAAAAGGACGAGCGCAGCGATAACCTGCTGGCACGGGCCCGGGCAACCATCTGGGCCGGTACTTACCGCATGCTGAAACCCTTCTTCGAAACCAGTACGGGATATGAGCTGGCTGCAGGCGTCAAGGTAATGGTTTCCGCAGCGGTCGAATACCACCCGGTATACGGTCTGAGCCTGAACATCAAGGACATCGATCCGACATACACCCTGGGTGATGTGGAACGCAGGAGGCAGGAGATCATCGCGCGCCTGGAGCGGGAAGGGGTTCTGCAAATGAACCGGGAAACCGTATTACCGGAAGTCCCCCAGAAAATAGCCGTCATATCATCCAGGACCGCAGCCGGGTACGAGGATTTTCTGAAGCAGCTTCAAATGAATCCTTATGGCTATGTTTTCTATCCCAAACTATATCCTGCCGTCATGCAGGGTGAAAAGGCCGAAAGCAGTATCATCCAGGCCCTGGAAAGGGTTTTCGAGAAGGAGGATTTCTTTGACCTGGTCGTTATCATCCGGGGCGGGGGGTCAAAATCCGACCTGGCCTGTTTCGACGGTTATGACCTGGCATTTCATGTTTCCCAGTTCCCCATTCCCGTCCTTACCGGCATAGGCCATGAACAGGACGATACCATAACGGATATGGTGGCACACACCCGGCTTAAAACACCTACGGCAGTAGCCGGTTTCCTGGTTGACCGTCTGGCTTCATTTGATGCCAGGCTCGATGAGTACAGCGAAATCCTGGTAAAGGAAACCCAATCCATCCTGAACGAGCGAAACCTGGAACTGCAGCTTTTCCGGCAGAGAACAGCCTCCGTTACACAGGCCAGTGTGCGGGAACTCGGAGAAGGATTGCTGTTGCTGAGCTCCCGGGCCCGGCACCTGATTCAGCGAACCATGAAGGATCATTTCATCCGCCTGATAAGGCTCGGGGAGAGCCTGAAAAACAGTGCCCGGAACGTTTCGAGGGATAAAAAGTTAGAACTCGTGCATACTCTATCCAGGCTGAAACAACTCGCGGCAAATGCCATGGAAATGGAAAAGAAACGGCTGTTGCATGTAGCTGCCAGCGCCTCCTATTCGGAACCCGGAAGGATCCTGAAACTGGGCTTCTCCATCTCCAGATTCAAGGGGAAAGCCCTTAAGGATACTTCCCCGCTTCATACCGGTGACATTATCGAGACCGAACTGGGCATGGGAAAAATCAACAGCAGGGTCACTGACATCAAAAAAAAACTTTACATTCGTAAATCAAAGGAAAGTTCCGGTTGATCCATGATCCGCAAGGTTTATATTTTGCTTTTCACCGCTTTTGCTATTGTGTTTCCCGCATGGCCCCAGGTGCAGTCCCACATTGACAGCCTGGAAAAACTTCTTGAAACAGCCTCTCCTGAGGAACGGGTCCAGCTGTTCTGCCAGATCTCTGAATTATACTGGCAGCGCTCTTACGATACCAGTCTTTTGATGGCCATCCATGCCAACAACATCGCCGGGGAACTGGATGACCCCGCTCTGATGGCTACCTCCCTTTATATGATCGGGAATGCCCATTACCTGCTCGGTGATTTCCCGACCAGCATGGATTATTACCTGCAGGCTCTCGGACTGCGCGAGGAACTCGGGGACAGCAATACCATAGCCGGCTCCTACAACAACATCGGTGCGGTCTACCTGAAAATGCACGACGACCGGCAAGCCCTGGAATATTTTAAAAAAGCCGGAGAATTATTCCGCGCCCTCGGGGATGAACATCAACTGTTCTTTATCCTGAACAACATCGGGGCGGTATACATGGAAAGCGAAATCCTGGACACTGCTTTCCAGTACTTCCAGAATGCCTATGAGATTGCGGATCATACCGGGAACGAGGTCAACCAGTCCGTCAGCCTTGCCAACATGGGTGAAACCGCGCTTGCTATGGGACTTTATTCCCGTTCGGAGGAATACCAGCGAAAGGCTTACGAGATCAGCCATAAGCTCGGTGACAAGGGCATGATGGCCACCATTCAGTCCAACCTCGGCAGGCTTTACCTGAAAACAGGGAAAATGCCCGAGGCCCTGCAAGCATTCCAGGAGAGCCTGATCCTGGCAAAGGATATCCATTCGGCAACGATTGTCCAGGATAATTACAAAAACCTTTCGGAATTTTACAGCCTGTCGGGAGACCAGGAAAAGGCCCTCCACTTCTACAGGCTTTACGATCTGATCAAGGACAGCATTCTTTCACAGGAAGGCTTGATGAAGATCAAAGAGCTTGAACTGAAATCCAACGCCCGTTCGCTGGAGCAGGAAATACAGCTTCTGCGCATGGAAAACGAAATACAGAGCCTGAAACAGACAAGGCTCAAATACGGCATTGCCTCCCTGACGGTTATTACGCTGGCACTGATCCTGGTTTTTATCATTTACCATCAACGGAATCGTTTCAAGAGGGAAACCACCCGGATCCTGGGGGAAAAAAATCTTCTCCTGGAGAAGGCCAACCGGAAACTTCAGGAATCCGAAAAGCACCTTAAGGAACTCAACTCAACCAAGAATAAATTCTTCTCCATCATCGGGCACGATCTCAGGAATCCACTGAACGCCCTGCTTGGTTTCAGCGAGTTGATTTCGGGTAATTCGAGGGAATACTCCTCGGAAGAGATCCAGAAATACAGCCAGATCATCAACGATGCAGCCAAGAACATCCACATGCTCATCGAAAATCTCCTGGAATGGTCCCGTTCCCAGTCCGGCAGCATCGAATTCAATCCCCGTTCTTCCGACCTTTACCCGCTGGTTGAAGGAATCATCCGGATTTTTCAGATCCAGGCGGAGAAAAAGGATATTACCATCAACATGGAAATTGCTAAAGAAATGAAGATATATGCAGATTTGAACCTGCTCTCCACCATCATCCGGAACCTGGTAAGCAACGCGGTCAAGTTCACCACGAAGAAAGGCCGGGTGCTGGTATCCGCGGAAGATACAAATGAAGGAGTCTCCGTCTCCGTAAAGGACACGGGAACAGGCATGACCGGGGAACAACTGGACACCATTTTCAGCCTTGTTCACGAACCTTCGACTCCCGGAACAGCCGAAGAAAAGGGTACCGGTCTTGGACTCATCTTATGCAAGGAATTCGTGGACAAGCACGGAGGAAGGATCTGGGCCGAAAGTGAACCCGGTAAAGGCAGCACCTTCACGATTATCTTCCCGAATAAAGAACAAAACCCATCATGAGCAAAGATCCGACCTACGGCGAAGCCATGGCTGAAATCGAAGAGATCCTGCAGAAGATCGAAACCGGAGAACTGGACGTGGACGAATTAACCGGTAAGGTCAAGCGCGTGGCCAGCCTGCTGGAAATATGCAAAAAGAAACTCCGGACTACGGAAACGGAGATCCAGAAGGTAATAGAAGGATTGGAGGCAGAGGATTAGTTGTCCAGGTTTGTTTCCGTTTCGATCGAACTTATATCTTCCTCCATATCCGGGCAGCAATCGGCCAGGGCGCATAATTCCGCAGCAAATCCAACCCGCATGCTGCAGGTTTTGTAGAACTCGGTGGCCAGGTGCTTGATCTGGTTCTGGTTCGCGATCAGGACCTGTATCGGGTCAATGTCTTCCATGTTGATCTTCCCTTCCGCTTCCTGTAAAACCTTTAGGTTGGTGTTTATGATCCGCATGATTTCCTTGTAGGAACGGGCTGCCGAAGCAAGCCGGTGCCCGATCACGCCAAGGACCTCCAGGGTCTGGGCGCAGATCAGGGGACTGCCGGAATTTCCCTGCTGTATGGTGCAATCCACCTGAATGGACTTGAATCCGTCGCTGCGAATGTAATAAGAGGAAATGATCCCGCTCTTGATGGCAAGGTTTTCCTGGCCAAGCTCGTACCCCAGAACGGCGATGGGATTGCCGATGAGATGATCGATTCTTTTGCTGCACATCAAGGAAGGAACCTTCCTGAAGTTACCCTCCCTTACGTTAAAAACCAGAAAACCGGGATTCATTTTTTTCCCGAAACCCACCATGCATTTAAGAAAATCCCTGTAACTCATACGGATGTCGGAGGTCCCATCCGGGTAGAATTCTGTGAAACGGATCAGGACTTCGGCCGGTTTCTCGAATTTATCGATGACATCGTCTGTGACCAGGTAATTTTTAACCTTGAAACCTGTGAAGGAAGTGATCTTGGTGCCCGCATGACTTAAAAAGGCAATGGAGCACACGGAAGACCTGCAGTATTCCCAAACTTTGTTGTACATAGGTTTAGGTTTTTGGTTAAACAGCAGTCCCGCGACAAATATACAACCTTTCCCGGATTAATCGTTTGTCCCGGCAAGGCCAGACCAGTACACTCTTTTCAGGTCCAGCAGGTTCATGGGATTCGGGTCCATTCCCATGAGGTCTTTGGGCACAAAGCGTACAACCTGGTCGTAATACAATGGAACAACGGCTGCCTCATCCATAATGATGCGGTCTAACTGCCTGTATATCTTATATCTTACTTCCTGGTCTACCGTCCCCAGGGCCCGCTCGTACAGGCTGTCGTAAACCGGGCTGCTGAAGCGGGTGTAGTTGGGTCCTGAGGGACTGAAATTCCTGCTGTAAAACAGGGAAAGATAGTTCCCGGCATCGGGATAATCGGCTATCCATGATCCCCTGAAAAAGGCCAGTTGCCCGTTTGCCATGCGATCCCTGAAAGCGGCGCCCGTATTCACTTCGATCCGGAGGACGATCCCGACTTCGTATAATTCGTGCTGGATGTACTCGCACAGATCCTGGTAATCCGAGGTTGTGGTCAGGGTTATCTCCTGCAGTCCCTCTCCCATGGGATAACCCGCCTGATCGAGTAACTCCCTGGCCCGGTCGGGATCGTAGGGGTATCCCGGAACCTCCTCCCGGCTGAAAGAAGGCATTCCCCGGGGAACAAATCCTGAGGTAGCCGGGGCACCGATGTTGTTCCGAAGGTATTTCATCATCTTTGCCCGGTCGAAGCCGCAGTTAATGGCCTTTCGAACATTTTTATCCAGGGTCGGGCTTCCGCGTGCGGCGTCCAGCTCAGGGTCCAGAAGAAAACCCAGGTATTCGGTGTTCAGGTAGGGCCGGGAAATCATCTTTATCCGGTCTGCGTGCACCGGGTTCAGTTTTCCGTCCCGGGTGATCATTTCGTCCTTGTAAACGGCTTGCACCCCGGAGAGGAAATCAAGCCGGCCCATCATGAATTCCATGAACTCGGATTGTTTGTCGCGCGTAAAACTGATGTTCACCGCATCCAGATACGGCAGCCTGTTCCCGTTGCTGTCCGACTCGAAGTAGTGCGGGTTCTTCAGGAGCACGAGCTTTTCGTCCTCCTTCCAGTATTTGAATCGGAATGGACCGGTAC
>CAZNQG010000086.1:0-15129 GCA_964575235.1 uncultured Bacteroides sp. | reverse complement strand
CGATGCCCACTTCCCTTCCCAGATGATCTCGGTTCCCTCATCGATTAACGGCCAACCGAAATTGAAATGGTAAAGCAACATATGCGGAACCGGCTCATTCCCCAGATTGGTCACCTTGTCGGCAATTGTAATTTTCGGATTACCCAGCAATGCGGAAATAGTCCTTTTCAGCTCCAGGTGAGGGCCAAAAACAGTAGATTGAAGCATGCGCCCGCTGATGCTCATCCGGGGATTTTCGTCTTGCAGGTCAGGTTGGATGATCGAATCGATCGTTGCCGGAACATGGCTGATGCTGTCGTGAAGTCCCCTTTCACCGTACTGATCTTTTTCAGGGCCCCCGGTATGGGTTATTCCGCAGGTTGTCAGAAGCCCGCCGCCAAAACCGCTCAGCCATTTTGTCCCTGAGCCCGGACAGGGGTTTGGCAAGGTTACACCTTTATGGCTGATCCAGGCCAAACTGTATTGGTTATAAAAAGCTTCGGCAATATCCATGGCCCGGTCAATGACCGCTTTGAAACGTAACCCGCTCCCGGTATCAATCCACGCAATCCGGACTCCCCTTCCGGCGCCGTTATCCAGTAGAGATGTTTCAATTCCTCCCAATTGACGGGGATTGGAAATTTTATCCTTCCATTGACCGGAAAGATCAAGATGATTCCGTTTCATTCTCTCGAAGCATATTAATCAGGCTACCCTGATTGATTTTCTAAGCGTCTTCATCTGTTCCAGCGTTACCGGAGAAACGTTCCCATCCTGATATATGCACATATTGATCGTTAAGACCAGCTTGCGTTCCATGCACTTTCTGACATAATCTATCAGTGCATCCGTCGAAAACCTTTGAGGTCCAATCTCGGTATCGGGCCGGAAATGATGCCAGGCGCCATCGACAAATATGGTTCCATGAGGCTGAAGTCCTGCCTGCGACCTTCCTTCATCGAAATAATCATCGGGAGGAAGGATTGGGCTGCACCCGAACTCGCCCGCGAAAAAATCCTGAAAATCAGTGATCCGGGGAAAGATACCGGAATTATAACCGATGATCCTGCCGGGATTACCTGCCTTACATGCATGTGCCTGCTTTTCAAATAATTGAAATGGATAACCGTTATCGAACCAGTATCCCCACAAGGAGCGACCGTATCTTTCTCCGATTTCTTCCAGGATTCTGCATTGGTTTTCATAGAAAGGAGTTTTATCCCACACTAATTCCTCACCGCATTCCCTGGGTGTCTGCAGGTGCAATTGAGGTCCCCAGCCAGCAGCTTTTCTCCAGTCGATATCATCGTAATAGGCCGGGTTATAGTATAACAACAGCCTGATATTCTGTGATTCAAGTGCGCTTGCCAGATCGCCTATCAAATCCCTGTCACAAGTTCTGCCCGGCAGTATTTCCTCAACCGTTTTAATAGGCGCCGGCACCCAGAATATTCCATGACTTACAAAAAAGAATACATAGCCTGCACCTGTTTCCTTGACCATTTCCACAAATTTGCTCACATTAAAATCCCTCACAGCCTGATCAAACGGTTTTCTTGGTCCTTTTCTGGGATATACCGTCGGTGAGTAATGGAACATCACCCCGTATTTTGCATTTACAAACCAATCCGTATCGCTTTTTAATTCGGATGCTCTTATTTTCATTTCCTTCATCGAAGCTTTTGCAGATTCAGGAATTACTTCAAGTGAATGGAAATACATCACAGCCTTGGCATTTTTTGGTTTGTTTGCAGCTCTCAGGATTATGACACTGAGTCCCTCGGGAATATGAAGAAGTCCCCCAAGTTCCTTTCGTTCAAAATTCAGCCAGTCATTGAGCCAGCTTGATGTAACCTCGGTTTTTCCGGTAATAGAATTGACGGTCTTTCGACCGTTATAATCATACCCGACGTAACCATGGGTCTCCTGAGCGACTTCAAGATCAGATCCTTCGGAACCCCTTGCACAGGAATATGTCAAAGCGACGGAGCAATCAAGTGCACGGGGTGAATTTATCGTCCATGAAACCGATAGACCATCCGCCGTTGTCCATCCGTCAATCCATTGGGCAGGCTGATAATAGCGAAAGCCCCACGGCTCGGGAGGATCCCCGTTGATTTCGGCGATATCAGCCCTTAGAATATTAACCGTATCCGGATCGATCCCGGTAATAACCGGGAGGAACAGGTCACCCCAATCCCTGTCCCTGTAATCGGTATTGATCCGGCCTTTATAATCCTTATCCCCACAGGCACGTGTACATCCCCAAGATGTTAATGGAACAACCGCTGGGGCAACAGCAAGAGACTTCAGAAATTCACTGCGATTCATAAAATTATCCTGATAATGGTTATTGTTCTATTTCGATTTTAAGCACCCATGCATTCTCACATGGCCTGTTCTTCCCATCTTGAATACCGGCAGGAAGGAATACGTTCAATTCCCCGTTTTCCCAATTCCATTCCAGGGGATTCTTCCCGTAACCAAGCAACGAAATGGATGAGCCGGGTTTCGGCTTCACCAATGAAGAGGAAAATTTCTGTCCGGGCCAGGAAGTGCAAATGGCATAAACAAAACGACCGTCTTTGCTGCGGGTAAAACGAACATCCTTTTCAGAAGTATGCTGCCATTTTCTGGTTGCATAAATCGCTTCACCGTTAACTTCAAGCCAGGCACCAATTACCTTGAGCCGCTCCTCCAAAAGCGGGTCGAGCCGGCCGGTATTCGTAAGATTGGTGATCAGCAGCAAATTCCCTCCTTCGGCTGTAATATCAATCAGCATGGTCAGTACCTCTTTTGCGGTACGGACATCTTCATCCGTTTCCTGCCAGTTATAGCCGAATGAACCGCTCAAACCGCTGCATTCTTCCCATGGCTTTTCATAATTCATTTCAGAATTATTCCTGTATAAATTCTCACTGCGGTTAAAGTCTCCGTGAGGCAAGTCATCGGCGCCCATGCCCAATGTCGGGATCAGTCGTGTGCAACCGTATGCATCGTTAAACGCCACTTCTTTACGGCCCTTGGCCTGGTTATAGTAATATGCAATCAACGAGCGGGTATTACGCACATCGGCATCAAAGATCCAGTCTCCGTCGCCCCAGATAAGGTCAGGGTCGTATCTGTCAATGAATTCGACAGCTGCAGGATTTATATAATCATTATAAAAGTCACGAACAGGTATTTTGCCCGAGAGCTGCATTCGATCCCATTTCTTTTCGTTAAAGGGATCGATTCTGTAGGCTGTAAAAGCACGTTCCGGAGTCCCGACCCATGCATGCCATCTTCTGACATAAAGCCGGTAATCATCCCCGATGACGGGATACGTCCAATCATCGATCGAATAATAGAAGCCGAACTTAAGGTCACGTTCCTTGAGAGCTTCCATCCATTCCCTGGCTATATCCCGGTGCGGACCCATCTCGACAGAATTACGGAAAGTATAGCTGGAGTTCCAGAGACAGAAACCGTCGTGATGCTTGAGGAACGGAACGACATATTTCATACCCGCATCCCTGGCGACATCCGCCAGATAATCAGCGTCAAAATCCTCTGCCGTAAAAAGAGGTATGAAATCATCGGCTTTAAAATCCTCACCCCAGAATTCATCATGATACTCTTTTGTGTCGGCATTCATGCGCCACAAATACCAATCAGGGTAACCGCTTGGGGCATATGCAGGAATGCTGTACAAACCCCAGTCTACAAACATTCCGAATTTTGCGTCCCGGAACCACTCCGGCGCCGAATGGTTGTCAAGCGACTCCCAGGTAGGCTTATAATTTCCGGGTCTTTGATTTATATGGTCTATGCGTGCCATCTCCAGCGAAGCCTTTAACATTATTTCATCGGAGTATTGTTCCATCATTGCGGCTGCTGACGGATAATTGAATGGTTTAAAATCTTTGGGCCTGACAGGTTGCAGAGCCTGGGCACCCGTTTTCATGAGAGGCCCGACCAACAGGAACATGAAAGAAATTACCAACGAAGTCATTTTACGAGTCATAACTATTGATTTATTTAACGCTTTGCGCTGTTAATACCTGTTTATAAATATATTGAATACCCGTGGACTAAAGATGTAACAAGAGCATTATCTGTCCAACAGCTTATTCCGGATTACAATGAAGATCTTCCCAATCCCGTTTCCAGAAGCCGGTTCGACGGAATGAAAGGCGACCGGGAGATCACATTGCAAAGCTGACCTGTAAAATATCTTTATTTCCGGTCAACATGCCTAGTACCCCGGATTTTGTTCAACCCCGGTTACATCGATTTCGGATTGAGGTATCGGCAGAAGATAATTTCGCTCCGGATGGAAAACCATATCTGCAAGCTTGATGTAAGTGCCGTTATAGGTTACCTCGCCGGTTTCCATATTGACCGTCCCGTCGGGATCACCGTATAGAGGACCGTTTAAAGCAGTCGGACCAAGGTCCCACCTCTTTATATCCCAATATCTTAATCCTTCCATAGCCAGTTCGACCCTGCGCTCTCTACGAACAAGTTCCCTGGTAAGTTCAGTCGCGGGTGGCAGATTTCCCCTGGCTCTCAGTGCATTTATTAACGGAAGAGCTGTATCCAGGTTTTTGCTTAATTCGACTGCAGCTTCCGCATAAGTAAGATACATTTCGGCCAGGCGGATGATCATTACATTAACGGCGTTTGACTGCATTTCAGAAATTGGGATGGGAACAACATATTTCATCAGATTTGCGCCCCCCCGAGGTCCGTTGCCGTCTGCATGATAGTCGGGATTCGGGGATCCATCCGGTAAGGTGCGGTCCAGCGAGTTATGGATATTCCCTCCAAACGTCTGGCCCGGGTGGACAAACGTTGCAGATAACCGTGCATCCCGGTTTTCCCAGGGCTTTTGGGGATCGTATCCGGATGTTGGATCGTCAATTGTTTTTCCGAGCGTGGTTTCATACGCATCGTTCAGGCTTTTCGTCGCGCTGAGACTGGAAAAACCTCCCCACGACCAGGGTTGGATCATCTGGGGTATGAAAATCCCGGTTACAAAACCATTTGCATGATTCAGCGTAAATATCGCCTCCTTGTTCGTATTGCTGTTCTCAGGCAGAAACAGGCTGCGATAGTCGGGATGCAGTTCATAATTCATGTCGATGACTTTTTTGGCATCGGTCATCGCATCGTCATACCTTTCCATATACAACTCCAACCTGGCTTTCAGTGCCAAAGCCGCACCCGATGTAATCCGTCCCCCGGATTCTGCATTGGTTTGAACGGGAAGTACCTGGCTGATCTCCTCCAATTCGTCAAGGATGAATTCCTGTACTTCTTCCACCGGTTTACGCGGCAGATTGACGTCGGATGCTACCAATTCCGTTACCAGGGGGACGTCCCCAAACGACTGCGTTTTCAGGAAATATTGGTATGCCCTCAGAAAACGGACCTCCGCCCTGTATAATTCGCGGGTAGATTCGTCCATTTCCACCATATCTATCTTGGTAAGAAAATTATTGTATCTCCTTACCTTGGTATTGCTGTAATCGCTTTCCTGGACGACGTTCAGCTGATCGGTGGGGAGGTAACTTCCGTTCTGGAGCTTTTTCCATGAGAAATGCTGGTCGTAGGCATTATCTGCCGCGGCATCAAAGTATAGAATGCTGAAATACCATTCAAACATGTTATAACAACCCACCAGGGCAAAATAGGCATCTTCAGGTGTTTTCCAGAATGTATCATCCGACAGTTTCTCCCTGGGTGTAACATTCAGGAAATCCTCACTGCATGCGGTTAACAGGAAAATCGTTATGATTCCTAATATGTATTTTTTCATGGCTTCTAAAAATTAACGTTCAGACCAAATGAATAAAATTGTACTATGGGGTAAGACCAGTGGGCATTCCCCTCGGCAATTTCAGGATCGTAGCTCTCCGGGAAAGATGTGAATGTCAACAGGTTCTCACCATTAAAATAAATCCTGACCCTTGACAGTTTAATCCTGCTTGAAATTTTCGCAGGTAACGTATAGCCAATCTGAAGATTTTTCAATCTCAGGTAGCTGGCATTGGATACCCAGAAAGAACTGAATACTGCGTTATGGTGACTGTCACCTCCAAGCAGGGTCCTCGGATATACTCCCTCCTTGACTACTTTCCCGTCTTTCACAATCGTGCGATCCATATGTGCCTTGAAAACCGCCCCGTCCGTATCCTTGAACGGGAACATGGACATGATCCCCATGGTGGTATAGGCGTTCGCCACACCCTGGAAGAAGGCAGTCAGGTCAAAGGATTTGTAATAAAGCCCGATGTTAAGTCCGAAGGTAAGCTCGGGGATGATATTACCCAATACGACACGGTCCTCGCTGTCTATCACCCCATCGCCATTCTGATCCTTGAATTTAAAATCCCCTGCCTTGACGGGTGTCCCGGGAATGCTGGGGGAAGAAGCAGCTTCCTCATCGGTCTGGAAAATGCCGGCAACCTCATATCCGTAAAACGAATCCCACGATTCCCCTTCTCTCCTGATGGAAGTCCCGTCATACCTGTAGCCCCATATCTTTCCAAGAGACTCGTTGGGATATTTTTCCACCGTATTTTTGTTTTTGGCAACATTTGCAGTTACATCGTAATAGAAATCTCCCAGGGTATTCTTATGATTCACCTGGAACTCAACGCCTTTGTTCCTCATAGCCCCTGCATTTACAATGGGTGCGGGCAATCCGTACAGAGAGGACACGGGCACACTGGTCAGAATATCATCCGTATAGCGGTTATAGTAATCCACGGAAAATGAAAGCAGATTATTCCTGAACAGATAAGCATCGATGCCTACGTCGAGCATGGAAGAGGTTTCCCAATGAATATCCGGAACATTGGCTTCAACCTGTACGGCCCCGCTGTACATCTGGCCGCCAAAAGGATAATCCGCTCCCAGCGCGATCTTGGCCAGGTAGGTATAATTGGGGATCCTGTCGTTACCCAGAATTCCCCATGATCCCCTCAGTTTCAGGTTATTGATCCATGCTACACCTTCAAGAAAACTTTCCTCGGACAGCCTCCATCCGGCTGAAAAGGAAGGGAAATTACCCCAGCGGTAATCGGGCGCGAATTTTGAAGAGCCATCCCGTCTCAGGTTCGCTTCAAACAGATAGCGTTCATCATAATTGTAATTAATCCTACCGAAGTACGAACCAAGCTTGACTTCACTGAAGTTGCCGCTTGTCGTCATGCCGGTAGTCGACCCCGCATCGATCTGATCCAGCAAATTTGAAGGGAAATCGCTCCTGTACATGCTGTTGGTCCGATACTCGTCCGCCTGGCGCGATACCCCCAGCATTGCCGTCAATTTGTGTTTGTTTATCGTTTTGTTGTACGTCAGGTAGCTTTGCAGATTAACGGAGGAGGTCCGGACGTAGCCGTCTCTTACCTGGGCCGGACCCACGACCGGTCCGTTCGCGTACTCAAACCTGATGTAATGTTCCTTGCTGTCGAGAAAGTTATAGTCGACGCCAATCAATCCCTTGAGGGTCAGACCGGGGAGTATGTTGATTTCACCAAACGAGCTTACCAGCGCGTGGGAATTATTCGAAGCAATGCTTCCTCCCTGGTCGATTAAAGCAACCAGATTCTGATTGCCAAGCGAAACATATTCGCCGGCTTCGTTTGTGACCGGCTTGGTCGGCGCGGTGTTGTTTGCCATTTGAAAGAATACGTCAAATCCTGTTCCCAGCAGAGTTGCCGCCGGTTCAGTGGTTTTACTGTTTGAAAGACTCCCGTTCAGGCCAACCGAAAACCAGTCGGTTACCTTGCTGTCAACATTTATTCTCAGGTTATACCGTTTGAAATCGGTGGCATTCTCCCGGATAATTCCATTCTGATCAAAATATCCCAGCGATAGGTTATACCTTGAAGCCGTGTTCCCTCCCGATACGTTCAAGGTATGATCCTGGGTGAAACCCGATCCCTGGATCAGCAAATCCACCCAATCCGTATTCGGATAATTATAAGGATCGGAACCCGATTCGAATTTGCTTATCTCCTCCTCCGTGAAACCGGGTGCAAGTCCCTCGTTCTCGCATGCTTCATTGAACAACCTTGCGTAATCCGCCGATGAAACATGCTGCGGAAGTTTAACGGCATTCTGCCAGCCCAGGGATGTATTGAAGCTGACGTTTACCGCCCCGGCCTCACCTCTTTTCGTTGTTATCAGTATCACTCCGTTGCTGCCCCGGGTACCGTAAATGGATGCGGAAGCGGCATCCTTCAGAACGGTCAGGCTTTCAATATCGTCCGGATTGATGTCGTCCATCGACGATTCAATGCCGTCTACGAGTATCAGCGGATTCGAATTGTTCATTGTACCCAGACCGCGTACAAGAATTTTAGTGCTGGGTTTCCCGGGTTGCCCGGAAGACTGGGTGATGAAAACACCCGGCAGACGGCCCTGGATAAGTGCGGCGGCATTGGTGCCCACCTGGCCGGCTATCTCTCCGGCCTGTACTGAACTAACGGATCCCGTAAGGTTTACTTTCTTCTGGGATCCGTATCCGATAACAACCACTTCCTCAAGACCATATACATCCGGTTGCAGGGTCATATCGATCGTGGCCTGACCGGAGACCTGGATTTCCTGGGTCGAATAACCCACGGCTGAAAAAACGAGCACGGCTGCTGAAGGATCCGGGACCTGTATGGTATATTCTCCATCCAGGTCTGTAATGGTCCCCCTGGTTGAGCCCTTGATCGTAATGTTTACACCCGGCATCGGGGCACCCGTTTCATCCAGGATTTTCCCGGACACCGTATGCCCTTGCAACATACTGCTGCCGGGATCAGGGCTTGAGGCATGAACATTTAATCCTGCGATAAAAAATATACATACCAGAAGATAAATACCCCGGCTAAATCCTAAACGGAAACCGGATGAGCCCCGTTTTCGAAATCTTTGATTTTCTTTCATGTTGATTAGTTTTTAGGTTAGCTTATTAGAGAAATTTAAAATGACTTGATCATCGTATCGGGGAATCGGTTGATAATTGCTTTTTCATTTGATAAAGCACTTTCCTTTTTACGAGAAAAAGGAAAGTGCTTTATCACCTAACCAAACTGTAATTTAACTTAAACCTAAAACCTCTGCTTTTACTAACATTAACCATATTTCCACACATATTTAATTCTATTATGTTCTTATAAGCGGTATCATTAAATCTGGTTTCTCACGTGAGAATATTTCAACGATTCAAATGCATCATAGCCTGCAAATCCTAGTACGAATTCCTTTGTAATATAGTGCCATTGAAAATGAATCTCTTTTTCGCTGTATCCTTGTTTTCTATTTGACCGATAATGGCATCGAGCGAAGTTCTGGCCAACTCATCAATGGGCTGGTTACAGGTAGTCAGTTCAGGTTCGACAGCCAGGCCCACAGGGTCGTTGTCAAAACCTATGACACTGATGTCTTCCGGGATCCTGTAACCGTTTCTTTTTAAAAACTTGATCGCACCCATTGCCACCCGGTCATTAACAGCAAGTATTCCATCCGGTTTCGTTTGATACGACATCAATTTCTTGGCGGACTTCGCCCCGGTTATTATTTCAAATCCACTCTCAACTACCAGGTTCTCGTCAACGGGCAAATTGTATTTTTTCAAAGCATTCTTATAACCTCTGATCCTGTCATTGAAAACGTTAATGTGGCTGGAACCGGTAATGAATGCAATTACTTTTCTGCCTTTTTTTATCATCATTTCGACTGCATCATATGCCAGCTGATAGTTGTTTGTCGTTACAGTGGTTCCTTTAAAATCATTTGGAATCCGGTCAAAGAAAACCAGCGGCACACCCTCCTGCTCGAAAATGTTAAAATGCCTGCTGTTTCTTGTTTCCAGCGATATGGAAGCAATAACTCCTGCCACCCGGTTATCAATCAACGATTCGATATTCAATTTTTCAGTTTCCAGTTTTTCATTTGACTGCATGACAATTACCGAATATCCTGCTGTAGAAGCAAGTTCTGTTATTTCTGAAATGAATTTTGAAAAAAAATGGTGATGAATTGATGGTACCAGTAATCCAATAGCCTTATAACTTCTGCTCCTGAATCCCTGGGCCAGCAGATTTGGCCGGTACTTCATCTGTCTTGCCTTGGCCCGTATCTTTTCCTTTGTTTCATCCTTCAATAAAGGGCTATCCCTCAAAGCCATGGAAACAGTTGTATGATGTACTCCCAGTTCCTTCGCAATATCCTTTATGGTTACCCTTTTCTTTTTCAAGATGCAATAACTGTATTTTTCTCACGTGTGAATTATTTCATAAAATTTTTTCGCTTTCTAATTTGTGAATGTGAAATAATTTATTCTCACGTGATAAATTTTGAGCAAGTTACGACATTCATATTAAAAAACAAATAATTTATGCCTGTCTGACTAATTCAGAAACAATCTAAATTGTAAAAATCGCTGATTGCGCCGGGTATAACCAGGATTGTGTCAAACCGGAATGCCGGCCTGCAGATCAACATGCCCAGAAGGATCCGGGTCGGGGGGAAATGCAGGATCTTAAGGAAAAGGGCCTTTGACATCACACGCTGGAATGATTGAATGCAGCACCGGCCGGATCCTTATTGAAGCATTCGTGTTATTTATATTTTTCTATGAATGCGGAAACCCTCTCGACGAACAGATCGGGTTCTTCAAATGAACAGCCGTGTGCTGAATTTTCGAAAATATGAAGTTCCTTGCTGCCGGCTTCCGTGCCCAGGTTATCGAAGGCATCGTATGCAAGCGCCACGGGCAGGGTTCCGTCGTGCCTTCCCCACAGGACCATGGAAGGGATCTGTATCCTGTACATCTCCGGGGTGAGCCAGGTGTCCGCCAGGTCCACGTTGTTGTTCACGATCAGGGCATTGAACATATACAGAACGGGGACCGGGGAGCGGAACGGGAAACCGTTGCCGGGATCGTCCGCGGGATCAAGGTAGATGCCGTTCAGTTTGTTCAGGTTCTTCCCGTGCCGCATCTGGTAGGAAGTGTTTATCTCGGGATCCGAATCGTACCATTTGATTTCTCCCTCCCAGAAACTTACCTCCTCTCCCTGGTTGATCTTTTCCTGTGCTTTATCCCGTACCCAATCCTGGGCCAGGTACACGCCGTCCTTCAGGTTATGCGCCCCGTCGATCTCGATCCATCCGTGGATATTATCCTGGTTCCCCGTTTTGATCAGGTAGGCCGTGCCCAGGCATCCTCCCCAGCTTTTACCGATCAGAAAAACCTTTTCAACGCCGTACCTGTATTTAATGAGCGTGATCAACTTCTCCGTATCCTCGACGTACTGCTCCAGGCTGAGGTCCTCCTTCTGCGGGTTCCCCTGGGCTGCGCCGGAGGTTCGCTGGTCCCAGTAAACAAATGCATATCGTTCCTGGAGCTCTTTATAGGCAGGGGAACTGGCATAGGTGTTACTTGTCAGGCCGGGTCCCCCATGCAGGTACACGACAAAGACTCCCGATGCCCGGTTGCCCTTGACCCATACGGGCATGACCGCCTTATCGTTCTCAAGGAAGAAAAAGTCACCCTCACGGTAATCCGGTTCAAGCAGGATCTTCTGGCAGGAATTCAAGGAAAGCAGGAACAGCAAAGCGAGCAGGTATCTATTCATTTTTATCGGGTTTTAGGTAATACGTTAATCCCAGGCTCAGGGCCGCATGGGGCATCATATAATCGTTGTAAGGGTACTGGCCGAACAGGACGATGTCCGCAAAGATCCTGCAGGGGAAAATGTCCTTTTGCCTGAAATCCCAGCTCAGCAGTCCCAGTTTCAGGCTCGGCATCAGGGACGGCCTTCCCCAGTTTGTCTTGCTTTCAACATCGCCGTTGTCATCCACCGTATAAATCTCACCGCCGTGCGGCCAGGCATGCAGATATCCGATCCCGATCCCGAAGCTTAATACATACCCGGATTTGAACGTTTTCCTCCAGTCCACCTCACCCGACAAAAAGAGTCCCACGTGGTGCTTATAATGCAGGTAGCTGCCCAGTCCGAAACAGGCCACCAGGCTTTTCTTTATGGAATATTCGCTCCCGATGTAAATTCCCGGGTGGACCAGGGTTTCCCCGAAATAACTTCCGGTAATGGGGATCTCGCTTTTAAAGGATTGAGCGTATCCGAAAACGGGAATGAGAATGATGATAAGTGCCGTTATCTTTTTTTTCATAACAGGGTGGGTTATTTCAAAGCAATAACGAAATTAATTCGAAATATTCAGATTGTCAAGTATTTAGGGAGGGAAAATCTCCTCACCTGAAACACCTCGGATCTTTTCCGTAAAAGCCCCTTCCGGCGGCGTAGGACCTCGAGCGGCATCCGAAGCAGACGTCGGTCAGTTTGCAGGCCCTGCAGGCGGACGGCAGGTTTTCCGGATCCCGAAACCTGCTGAAGATCAGGTGATCACGATGATCATCGGCAATCCGGTGCAGGGAAGGGATATCGTGGATCGAAGGGGCACCTTTTTCCCGTATGGTGGCACAGGGGGTAACGCTCCCGTCGCAGAGTACGGCCAGGGTCGAGGAGCAGTATTGCTTGTTCACGCAGTTCATCGGGTAGTCGTTTATGCCCCACTGGACACCATAGCGTTCGTATACTTTCTCAACCGCTTCCGCGGAAGGAATGAATTGCTCAAGGGTTTTATCGGACGTTCCGGGCCGGAGGTAGGTATGGTAGACGTTCAGGGAAGTTTTGATGCCGAATTCGTCCTCCATGAAATCGATGGTCCGGATCATGTCTTCCGCGCTCTGCAGTCCCGTGAAGGTAACCGAATTCAGCAGCTGGCCGGGGGGATAGCCGCGGTACAGCAGTTCCCTGACGGCATCGATTATGGATGCCATTTCGGCGGCCGGATGGCCCGGGTGAAGCTCTTCGTATTTCTGCGGATCTACGGTGGACAGGTGGAAGGATATCAGCCCGTGTCCCGTGCATTCGGCTGTATCTTTCAGTATCTCCTGATCCGCCAAAGGCAGTCCGCCGGTCCATACGTTGTTTCGCATCCCCAGCTCGCCGGCAAAGGACATATGCTCGAAAATCGACGGTCTCAGCAGGGGCTCCCCTCCCAGCCACTCGATGGCCGCAATGTCAAGTTCTACGGCATCCACTAAAATGTCGTGGATCTGCTGGTCGGACAGGGTGTTGACCGGGGTATCCAGGGCGTTCATGTAGCAATAAACGCATCCCTGGTGGCACTGGTCGCCCACTTCCAGCTGGAGGGCATAGAATCCCCTTCGCTCGTATGCCTCGTTCAACCGTTCGAAATCGATCATCGTAACCGGACTTACCGGATAACAAAGTTACCGAAATGATTGATAACGATCCAGCCGTTGAGTTACCTGCGGATCTTCCCCACCGGGGCGGCATAGATGACGAATTCCTCTTTGCCGTCCACACCCACCAGGGCATCCATCTTTTCCTGGCTGTAGGCCCCTATGGCGCAGGTCCCGGCCCCGATGGACTCCACCGCCAGGTACAAATTCTGGCAGAGGTGCCCCGCATCGAGCGCGATCATCTTGGGTGCGACGACCGAATACCTCCATTCCGCGCGGTAGGGGATCGCCGTCCAGATGAATACCACGGCCGCTTCCCCCACGAACTGCTGGTCCCTGCACCCTTCGGATACTTTCCCGGGCAAGCCGGGATCGCTGAACAGGAACAACAGTTTGTGCTCCAGGGGAAGGTACCGGTACAGTCCCGCATCCAGTCCCCCGACCCGGTTCAACAGGAGGTAGGTCTCGAAGGGATGCCTGGCCCCGGCCGAGGGAACGGTCCGCCGGCTCCCGGAGCCCGGTCCCACGGTTTCATGTACCCCCTGGGTTGCCCAGAGGAGGTACGAGAGTTCTTCCTGAGTGAGCGATTCTTCCGTAAACCTCCGGTTGCTTTTCCGGCGGCGGATCGCTTCGGTAACCGAAACCTCCCCGATGCTGAGCTCAGCGAAGGGGACCAGCTCGATGAGCCGGGCATCCCCGGGGTAGGGTTTTTGCGCGGGCGGGGCCTCCAGGCCTTTTTTCAGGTCCGTCCGGATCCTGTCCCGCTCGTCCCACCAGAAGCCTTTCAGGAAATCACGGTATGTTTCGAGTGCATCCATAATGTTTTGTTTTGGGGATTATATTCGAGCCTTTCATTGGGCCGGCTATTTTTCCAGGATCCGTACCAGGTCGTTATTGATGTATACATTTTCAGTGCTTATATGCCTTAATTCCAGAACCTTGATGCCGCAAAGCTGATCCAGGTATTTTCTGGCAGTGTTCCTGCTTCTAATTCTATCATTTACGATGTGAATGGCTTTAATGTAGGGCTGGGTGAATATGGCTTCGATGACGGAGTAATCCAACCTGGGAATATGCCGTTCGATATGTTTTCGCGTATCGTCAAATTGCTGCATGATTTCTTCGATCTTCCATACGGTATAATCTGCCGTTTCCTTTACTGCAGTCAGCATAAAAACCAGCCAGCTTTTCCAGTCTTCCCTGGCTGAAACCCCATCCAGATGATGATAATAGCTGTCTTTATGGGATATGATGTATTTGCTCAAATACAGGATCGGGTATTTGAGCAGGCCTTTTGTCATTAAAACCAATGTATTCAGTATCCGGCCGGTTCGTCCGTTGCCGTCCGGAAATGGATGGATTGCTTCAAACTGGTAGTGACCGATTGCCATTTTCAAAAGCGGATCGAAATCATAAGCGTCATCATCATTGATGAATTCGAAGCAATTATCCAGTAAATCATTAAGGATCTTTTCATCTTTAGGCGGAGTGTAGATGACTTTGCCACCCGCCAGGCTTTTCCCTTCCCTGACAATTCTGACATTCGAATGCCCGGGCCTGATACCGGTTTGTGTCTGTTTTATGTTCTGGTAGATGCGGATTACCGTATCCAGCCCGATCCTGTCTTTCCCCCGGGTGCTGTTTATCCCCATCCACAAAGCTTCCCTGTACCTTAAAACCTCCTTGGCAGCCGGTGATACGGCTGCATCTGTTGTTGACAGTGCTTTATACAATTCATCATCCGTTGTGAAAATATTTTCAATTTCCGAACTCGTTTTGGCCTCCTGCAAGGAAATCGTATTGACCAGCATCAGTGGATTGGGTAGCTTCTGCGAAATACCGTCAAGTTTCCCCAGCGACCTGTTTGCACC
>CAZNQG010000085.1:0-15297 GCA_964575235.1 uncultured Bacteroides sp. | reverse complement strand
CCACCTGGCCGAATTCTGGATGGTCGAGCCGGAGATGGCCTTTTACGAAATAGCCGACAACATGGACCTGGCCGAGGATTTCCTCAAGTACCTGATCCGCTACCTCCTGGAAACCTGCCGTGAAGACCTGGAGTTCCTGCAGAAGATGTACGACGGGGAGCTCATCGAACGGCTGAACTTTGTATTGGACCAGGAATTCGCACGAATCACTTATACACAGGCCATCGAGATCCTGGAGGCCTCTGGACAGAAATGGGAGTTCCCGGTTGCCTGGGGGCGCGACATGCAGGCCGAGCACGAGCGCTACCTGGTCGAAAAGCATTACAAAAAGCCCGTGATGGTCACCGATTACCCGAAGGACATCAAGGCTTTCTACATGAAGCAGAACGACGACGGCAAGACGGTCCGCGGCCTCGATGTACTGTTCCCCCGCATCGGCGAGATCATCGGGGGCAGCCAGCGTGAGGAAGTCCACGAAAAGCTGGAGCGCCGCATCCGCGAGCTCGGCATCCCCGAAAGCGAGCTCTGGTGGTACCTGGAAACCCGCAAATTCGGCACCGCCCCGCATTCGGGCTTCGGCCTGGGCTTCGAGCGCCTGGTCCAGTTCCTGACCGGGATGAGCAACATCCGCGACGTCATCCCCTTCCCCCGCACCCCCAAAAACGCGGAGTTCTGAATTCGCATTACACCGGTGATCTGATAGTAATATCAACGCATACATTCATGAGTCGAAATTCTTCACACAATTCGGTGCATTTACAATGAGTAATTATTTACAAAATACTCTGCGTATTCCGGTATCTTTGTTCCCAGGTAATAGGGCAGATTCATCAGCAAATACTCAACCCCTCCGGGAGTCCTGGCCCTGTCAATTCTGAATTCACCCGCATATAACCGTATGGCATACGGATGATCGGTTCTTTCAATAAATTGGTGCAAAGACCTTAATTTCCCTGCACTGCCTGATTTTATTTCAACCGGTATGACTTTAGCCTGGCAGCTATACACCAGGTCAACCTCCGACGAAGCGTTCGCCCTTTCACTTACCCAGAAATTGGGTTTCCTGTATCTGAATTCATTCAGGGAAACAAGTTCCTGATTTACCAAATGAGGGATAATCGCACCTTTATAGGCGTTACTCAAATCCTGAATGGCAAGCATATCCGCCTGAATACCAAGCGAGTAATTGACTATTCCCGTATCCAGGAATTGAAGCCGGGGCGATTTTTTCAGGTCAGATCTTATTGGGATTCCGATATCGGTAGTCGGATAAATCAACCGGATTACCAATGCAGCATCCAGGCTTCGCATTGCTTTTCCCACCTCGCGTGACCGGTAATTGGAATTTCCGAAATTCTGAAATTTAATCCGCCGATCCACATAATAATGAGCGCACGATAAAATATGCTTTATAACCTGTTTTTCTGTTCTGTTACGACTGTATTTCTCGACGTCTTTTTGATAAGTTCCCCAAATGCTTTCATAGATTCCCGGCAATTCCGTAAGGTTATGCTCATTCAGATACACTCTTACAATCTCGGGCATTCCTCCGATTATTGCATACCGGTTGAATATATCCAGCAAAACATGATGGGCAGAAGGTTTAATGGGGATTGCATTCAATTGCTCGACAGCCTGCCGGTGATCCATCGCATTCAGATACTCCTCAAAATTCAAGGGATGCAGGTAGAGATATTCAACCCTTCCTACCGGGAAACTCCTTATGTTCTTCAATGAAAATTCCAGTAGGGATCCGGCAGCGATAACATTCAACTGCGGTAATTCTTCATAGAAATACCGAAGCATTCCAATCGCCTCGGGAGATTCCTGCACTTCGTCGATAAACAATAAGGTCTCATTCAATGATTGATAAGTAATGCGCCTGGAAATCAAGATGGAATCAATGAATGTCTTAACATCCTTAAAGCGCGTAAACAGTGATCGCTCTTCAGGTTTTTCCAGATTAAGTGAAATGAAGTACTTAAAGGATTCAGCAAACCGGTTAACCAGGGTGGTTTTGCCCACTTGCCTGGCTCCTCTGATAATAAGAGGTTTACGACCAGGTTTTACTTTCCATCTGTACAAATACTTTTCCGCTGTTCTTTCGAAAATCACTGTCTGAACAAGTCTTTTGTAACATTACCAAGGCAAATTTAATTCAATTTTGTATTATTCCAAAGGCATTTTGAACAAACTCGACAAAAAAGGGGCATGTCGAGCGGATCGTTTACACCCGGTACATCGAGATCCTGGAGGCTTCGGGACAGAAATGGGAATTCCCCGTGAGCTGGGGGGAAGGACCGTGCACGGCATGGACGTTCCACCGCACCCCCAGGAACGCGGAATTCTAAACGGTACATGCGACCTCGGTCGTACTGAATAGCTGTATTCCCGTCCGCTCAGGCCTGCCTGCGGATTCTTTTGTTAAATTCACCAGTATTCTTATTTACTGACGTTTTTTTGATTTCAAATATATGCCAGAATTTATTATATTTGGCAAAAATTGGGTTTGGAATGCCAAAGGTTATAGAGAACAAATTAATCGAGGAATTCAAGAACAAGGAGTACTTTACAAGAGAAGAACTATTTGACTTCTTCCGATACTTTGAGCCAGAACTGAAAGAGGGTACTTTTGGATGGAGAATTTATGACCTGAAAAATAGGAATATTATCAAACCGCTTAAAAGAGGGATTTATGTGATTTCCTATAAACCGAAATATAAACCGGATATTTCTCCTAGCCTATTCAAAGTAGCTAAGCAACTCACAGAAAGATTTGATGAAATAAAACACTGTATCTGGGAAACTGCTTGGCTCAATGAATTTGCCCAACACCAGACAAGCAGATCAACACTCTTCATTGAAATAGAAAAAGGCTTTGAAAAGTCGGTATTTTACGAACTGAAGGACACTATGCGTAGAGAAGTGTTTTTGAATCCGGATGAAAAAACCATTGATTTCTACATAGCCGAAAGCAATCATCCTGTAATTATCAAGAAGCTGATCACAAGGGCCCCACTCTCGAAGAGGACGGAGAAAAAAGTAAAATTCTACACGCCAACTCTTGAAAAGATACTGGTCGATCTGAATTCCGAGGAGCGACTTTTCTACTACTTGCAAGGCTCAGAATTGATTCATATTTATGAAAATGCGATCACAAGTTACACTATCAATTTTACTAAACTTTTTAGCTATGCAAAACGAAGAGAACGGGAACAAGATATCAAGCAATTCATGACCAACCATATGTTTCACCTTGTAAAAGACATTATCGATGATTAAAGACCAGTGTTTTACAGACGAGTGGTTGGATCATTTCAAAAAGCAAAAAGACCACAGACGTATTGACAAGATCATTCTTGAGAAAATGATCTATGCGCTGCATTTGGTGGAACGACTTAAGTCCTGTAATCTCGATTTTGTACTTAAAGGAGGAACCAGTTTGGTGCTATTGCTTGAAGAAAGTAACCGTTCTACTGGATTTACTCATCGAAGATTCCATTTATCCGGAATTGATTGAGAGACCTGTGGCATCCAATTGGATTGAAACAGATGTAGAGACCACGGTCACCGTCCCATCAATTGATTCTATTACCGGAGATAAACTAACTGCTTATGCTCCAAATACGATTGGTATCCCATATTTCAAAGGAAAGGATCAGCAGCCCTTTTCCATGGAGATTTGCAAGCAGCTTTATGATTTGAGCAAATTGTTTGAACGAATTGAAATCCTGGAAACGGTAGCAGCCAGCTTTAAAGCTTTTGCTGAACAGGAAATTGAATATCGTAAAAATGGCAATCCGGATTCCGAAATAACTCCAGATATGGTATTACAAGACACGATTGATACCAGCATAATCATTGCAAAACGCGGTGGTGGTTCGGATGATGAGAAGGCCAAGTTTGCGGAGTTACAAAGAGGTATAAAAGCTTTAAATTCAGGCTTTCTAATGACCGGTAAGTTCCGTATTGACAATGCGGTACCCGCTTCGTCCAGAATTGCATTCCTGGCAACCAAAATCTTGGTGAACGACCTGACACCTATCGCCAATTTTGAGGGGCAGGATATCAAAGAATTGAACGTTGAAGATCCGGATTGGGATTTCTTGAATCGATTGAAGCGACAACCGGATAAATCATCCTTTTATTATTGGTATCAAACCCTGCAACTTATAAAAAAGAATCAGACAGATCGTAGAACACTAAAGCCGACAGATGGCGCGGTGGTTTAGTTCTACTGTTCAATACCTACTCACAATTCAGCACATTCTCCATCTTATGCTTCACCGTATTCAGGTACGGCTCCACCATCGCCTTGCTGAAAGCATCGCAGGCCTTGTCGTACTCCACCAGGTTCATGTAGGCGTTCCCCAGCTCGTACCAGATCTTGGCCTGGTCGTCGGCTTCCTCGTACTGGGCGGCCTTCAGCCCGTATTCCACGGCTTTCTCGAACTCTCCCTGCTTCCCGTAGATCACGCATGTGATGTAATACGGATCGGGATCCTCCGGATCGTACTCGCAGGATTTTTCGAAATTTTTGATGGATTCCTCGTAGTTCTCGTCCTTAAAGGCCAGTTTCCCCGCGTTCAGGTAGTGGTCTTTCAGCATTTTGGTCGCGGCCGCAGTGGTCTTGTCATCCCCGGAGGTCTTTCCCACCTGGATCGCCTGTTCCATCATGGCGATCATATTGGCATCGTCTTCCTGCCGGTTGTAAACGAGGGCCTTGCCGTAAACGGCGCGGGCATAGTCGGGCTGGTATTCCAGGGCCTTGTCAAAGCTGGCAAGCGCGGCATCGTACTCCTCGTTCTTAACCTGGGAGTTCCCGAGTGAATAGTAAAGCTGGGGGATGTACTTGAGTGATTTCTCCCGTATGTCGTCGTTGCCGTATGCATCGCAGGCCTCGACCGTGGTTTCGAACTTCGCAATGGCGCCCTCGATATCCTTTTCCTTGTAGGTATCCATCGCCATGCGGTAGTTCAGGGCCGGGATCTGTGCGGAGGCGTTGGCTTTCATTTCATCGCCCTCTTCACCGAGCTCATCGGCCAGGGCAATGGTCTCCTCGAATTTGACAATGGCTGCCTCGAAACTGCCGGCATTCACCTCTTCGGCTCCGGCATTGAAGGCATTGATCACGTCCGTGATGGTGGGCTGGGCATTCAGTGTAATAGCAGCAAGCGCTAAAACAATCATGCCGAGGTACTTCCTGAAATTTACTTTGTGATTCATAACATATAAAGATTTATTCCCGAACTGCAAAAATAGGATTTTTTTGGTAGTTACAACCCTAATCGCGGGCACACCACGAATTTATCAAGAATTATACCAATTGCAGCTTTACTTTTTAATACTCCTGAGAGCATTGCCACTCCATTCTATAAATGCAAAAGGAATTGCACCACCAAGATACTTTCTGGAAGGTATCACATTTTGTGATACCAAATCAACTATCTCATTTTCAGTTAGTTCATACATGAAGTCCGACGGAAAACGATGATGATTACGTCGAACCGCCTGTTTCAAGGTCCTGGTTTCTACGTTGTATAATTCTGCCAGGTGCAAATCCAAGATTATTTTCTCGATAATCCTTTATAACATTTCCGTATTACTATCATACATACATTTTGTTATTTTCACATTTTGATCAATTGAACAGTATATTGCCACTATGAACCTCTCAATCCTCATACCATTCATCCTGTATTTTGTCCTGGTCGTCGGGATCGGAGTGTATGCCACGCGGTTTTCCTCGCGGGGGATCTCCGAATTTTTCCTCGGCGGGCGCCAGATGGGGCGCCTGGTGGTGGCCCTTTCTGCCGTGGTTTCCGGCCGCAGCGCATGGCTGCTGCTCGGTGTCACCGGGATGGCGTACAGCATGGGACTTTCAGCCGTCTGGGCCGTGGCGGGCTACACCATCGTCGAGTTTTTCCTCTTTCTTTTCTATGCCCCACGCCTGCGGAAATTCTCCGGGGAAAACGACTGTATCACCCTGCCGGATTTCTATGCGGCCCGCTTCAACGACCGCGGCGGTGCCCTGCGCATACTGCTCATCCTGATCTTCCTGGTCTTCATGGTCACCTACGTCTCGGCCCAGTTCGTCGGCGGGGGAAAGGCTTTTTTTGCCAACTTCGGACTGGACCCGGACTGGGGGATCGTCATTACGGCCGCCATCGTCCTGATCTACACCATCCTGGGAGGTTTCATGGCGGTCAGCCTGACCGATGTGGTCCAGGCTTTCGTGATGCTGGCGGCCCTGGTCGGCCTTCCGGTCTATGCCATCATCCATTTCGGGGGATGGGCCGAAGTCAGCACCGAGGTCCTCCGTTTCAACGGGCGCTTCCTGGATCCCACGGCACTGGGCTTTGGTGTTTTCATCGGTTTCCTGGGAATAGGACTCGGCTCGCCCGGGAACCCGCATATCCTGGTGCGGTACATGTCCATCCGCGATCACCGGCAGTTCCGGTGGACTGCCATCGTCGGGACCGTCTGGAACATCCTGATGGCCTCGGGAGCGGTGTTCATCGGGCTGATCGGCAGAGCCTATTTTCCTCTTGACGCCATGCTGCCGGATGCCGATCCCGAGAACGTCTATTTGACCCTGGCCAACGAGCTGCTGCACCCGGTGCTCGTGGGACTCCTGCTGGCCTCCATCTTCGCCGCCATCATGTCCACTGCCGACAGCCAGCTACTGGTGGCCGCCTCCAGCCTGGTGAGGGACCTCTACCAGAAGATACTGCGAAAGGACGATCCCATTCCCGAACGCCGCATGGCCCTCTACAGCCGCCTGTCCATCGTCCTGCTGGTCATCCTGGCCGTGGTGCTGGGGATCCTTACCGAGGACCTGGTCTTCTGGTTCGTTCTGTTTGCCTGGGCGGGACTGGGCGCGGCCATAGGTCCGACATCCATACTGGCCCTCTTCTGGAAACGGACCACTCGTGCGGGGGTTGTCGCCGGACTCATCACCGGCACCGTGACGGTCTTTATCTGGAAATCCATCCCGGCGCTCAGCGAACTGATGTACGAGCTGATCCCTGCTTTTTTCCTGGCACTGGCGGCTACCGTTGTGGTAAGCCTGTTTAAACGTAATTAGAACAGCTGGATATGTAAAAACGATCCGGTCTAGGTGGAGATACGGCTGATATAATGAACCATATCCACAACCGGACCGGACAGTTCCCTTCCCATTTTTAAAAACTCTGCAGATTGTCCGCCCTCCAGGATCTTTACCAAGGCATAGTAAAGCACTTTGAACCTGTCTTTAAGCCGGTATTCTTCCCGTTGAAAAAGTTTCATGACATACCGTTTAAGTCCCCGTCCAAATGCAAAAGCCAGCAACTCGGATAGCGGCATAATCGCGTCTTCGAACTCAAGAATAAATGACATCAGGGTTTCCAGCTTTCCGGTAGCTTTCTCTGGATTTTCCTTCAACAATAATAGCCTGATGCTGTTCATTTCCCGGACAGTGTTTATGAGACCTGTTCCTTCTTTACCGGATGATTTATCATAGTCCCTGCCCGGCTCTTTAAGCTCCCCGTTATCGGGGTACCAGTATTCAAGAAATCGCAACAACCACCCAACCCTGTCATGATCTCTCCCGGAAGCGTTCCTCATAAGGTGCCAGATGTTGAAAAGCCTGTCATTCAATTGGTAATACTTATTTTTACCGGGCGATGGTACTGCTAAAACCATTTCTTTTTTAACCAGGTTATTCATCTGGGCCGAGATGATCTTACTCTCCATCCCGATCTTTTCTTGCAGTTCCGAAACCCTCATCCCGTCCCAGTTCAACGCAAGGCAATGAACGATATTCAGTTGTTTTTCCGGTAGTGAATCCATCCAATGCCTGTATTGAGGTGTCAGATAATCCATCAACTTTTTAAAAGAATCCAGGCTGTTTTCCTGATCAGAGTCGGCCAGGATAGTAAGGTAAATAACAATGATCCGGGGCGATCCGCACGAAAGAATTCGAATGGGTTCGAAAAAACCGGGGCGGGATTCGATCCGTTTCATCATACGGTCCGACCTGTCTTTTACCGCCAGTTTGGAAACCAGGGTTGATGTCTCCTGAGCAGTCAGCGGTTTGAGTTGTAAAAGCATAAAAAACTCGAAAAACGGAGCATTGTATTCGTGGATGCTTTCAAATGCAACCGCCGAACTTCCAATGATCTGAATATTGGTGGAAGTGATCAGAATTTCTCTCAACCATTGTTGTTCTTTTCTTGTGAGCCTGTTAATAATGGTGTCGAAATCGTCGATCAGCAGCAGTACTCGCATTTGGCGCTTCTTCAAACCGGCATCGAGCAATTTATAGCAATCATCGTCTGGCTCCCCAGTGTCCTCCATCTGTTTCCCGGGCGAGTAATGTTCTGCTTCGAGTTCCGGCAGTGAGCGCATGACCCTTTCCCAGAGCCCGTTAAGGTTCTGGATGCTGTACTGTTGCCCGGTCAGCAAGACAGAAACCGGTCCGGACCGCCTGTATCTATTCCTTGCTTCATAATACACTCTCAATAACAGTGTGGTTTTACCCATTCCCCTCTGTCCCTGTACAATAATATGCTGCGCAGGCATCTGATCGGGATCGGTCCCGATGATGTCCATCAGCCTTTGAAATTCAGCGGTACGGATTACAAATTCCTTTTTGAGCTCCTCTTCGCTTTTATTTTCCGGTTGATAGATGAATTCGTGCATAATGATCCGACTAAACCAGTATATTCCTTTCCCACCATTTTTTCAATAAGGTGGAATTGAAATGATATATCCTATCCTCATTAAAACTTAAGTAACCGTCATATTCCAGCGTCCTTAGAATACGATGCATGCGCTCATTTTTGATGTCATGTTTTAAAGCCAGGTCAAATACGGAGGTTTTGCTCACACCCCTTTCAGAACCTGCGGCTTGATTCAGTACGTTCAGCGCAAAATCGCGATCCTTTTCCCTGAAAGCAGTATTCAGTCTCGTATACCAGTGTTCGAAATAGGTGCGTTTCGATAAGGCTTCACTGATTGCGCGGTCGATTATTTCTCGCGTTACAAATGTCGGATTGCCCGATTCGGTCATGATGGTCTCCGCCTCGCTCAGGATGACCTGGATGTAATACGGCATAAGCCAGTGAATGCTTTCAATCAGATGCTTTTTCACTTCCCTGTTAAACTTTACATCCGGATGAATCGTCAGCTGGTCTATCATTGAAATAGCTTCTTCCTCCTTCAGTACCGGAAAAGGGAAATCAGACAGATCGTTAATGGTCTTGGTGGCGTCGATGCTTTCTGCAAGATTTCCCAGTCCGATCGAACCGCTGTAAACGAACCGTATCTTTTTCTTTATCGTTTCTTCATGCCTTAATTCCCTGTTCTGGTGAAGAAACTGCCGGGCTGCGTCCTTCCCCCCGGCATTTATTATATTCTCGGTAACTTCCGAAAACTCATCGATGATAAACACCAGTATCTCCTCTGGCTCAATACGGTTTATCAGGCGTTTGAACTCTTCGAAATAATCCAGATCAACACCCTTCAATTCGATTCCGTCCTTTAAGAAATCGGCCATGCTTTCCCATATTCTTCCCATTTTGGAAAAATGTTCCAGCAAATTCCTGTACAGATGCTTGAAAAAATCATTTGCATTGTCAGCAGATTCAATAATAAGGTACCTGACCAGATAACCTGCTTCCTCCTGTTTACATATATTCTTCAGAAAAGAGGTTTTGCCTATCCTTCTTGGGGCGGACACCAGTAACTGTTCACCCGACCTTATTTTTCCCCACAGCCTGTCGTCCAGGTATGCCCTGGGAAAGTATGCTTCTCCTTCTGCAGGGGGACCGACTATCGTTTTGAATATTCTTATAACAATTTACTTTTTGTCAAATATATATAACAATTTATATTTTGTCAAATATTTTTAACAATATTTTTATTGCCATAATATAAACCATGATTTCATAGCATATGCTTACATTTGTCGAACCGTTGACAAACCCAATTAACTGAAATTAATCAAGCATAATGTCTAAAACAGCACTCATAACCGGGGTCACCGGCCAGGACGGGGCCTACCTTTCGGAATACCTTCTGAAGAAGGGATACCGGGTCCACGGCATCAAGCGCCGGAGCTCGCTTTTCAACACCGAGCGGATCGACCACCTGTACCAGGACCCGCACATCGACGACCCGAATTTCCGCCTGCATTACGGCGATTTGACCGACTCGACCAACCTGATCCGCATCATACAGGAGGTCCGGCCCGACGAGATCTACAACCTGGGGGCACAGAGCCACGTCATGGTCTCGTTTGAAACCCCCGAGTACACGGCCAACTCGGATGCCCTGGGCACCCTCCGGATCCTGGAGGCCATCCGGCTCCTCGGGCTCACCGAAAAGACCCGCTTCTACCAGGCCTCCACCAGCGAACTGTACGGCCTGGCGCAGGAAGTGCCCCAGACCGAAAAAACAGCCTTCTACCCCCGCAGCCCCTACGGGGTGGCCAAGCTCTATGCCTACTGGATCACGGTGAACTACCGCGAGGCATACAACATGTTCGCCTGCAACGGGATCCTGTTCAACCACGAATCCCCCATCCGCGGCGAGACCTTCGTCACGCGTAAGATCACACGGGCCGTGGCAAGGATCGCACTGGGATTGCAGGAGAAGACCTACCTGGGTAACCTTTCGGCGAACCGGGACTGGGGACACGCCAAGGACTACGTCAAGGCCATGTACCTGATGCTTCAGCAGGACAAGCCGGAGGATTTCGTGATCGCAACCGGCGTAACCACACAGATCCGGGAAATGCTGCAGCTTGCCTTCCGGGAGGTGGGAATAGAACTGAAGTTTACCGGTTCAGGGGAAAAGGAAAAGGGGATGGTGGAAAAATGCAATAATGAGAAGTACCAGCTTAAAAATGGACAGGTGGTCGTGGAAGTGGACAAGCGCTATTACCGGCCCACCGAGGTCGATATGCTTATCGGGGATGCCACGAAAGCACGGGAAAAACTGGGCTGGCAGCCCGAGTACGATTTGCAAGGGCTGGTGAAGGAAATGGTCGAAAGCGACCTCAAGCAGGCCGAAAAGGAGGTCCACCTGCGAAACGGCGGGTATAAAACCCTCAATTACTTCGAATAATTCCCCACAACTATGAATAAGGATTCGAAAATATACGTTGCGGGACATACGGGACTGGTGGGATCCGCACTGATGCGGGGATTCCAGCGCCACGGGTTCACTAATATCATGACCCGTGATTTCCCGGGACTCAACCTGGTCAGCCAGCAGGAAACGGACGCCTTGTTTGCCTCGGAAAAGCCCGAATACGTGTTCCTGGCCGCCGCCCGGGTCGGGGGTATCATGGCCAACACCACCTACCGCGCCGATTTCATCTACGACAACATCCAGATCCAGAACAACGTCATCCATGCCTGCTGGAAATACGGGGTGAAAAAGCTGCTCTTCCTGGGAAGCTCCTGCATTTACCCCAAGAATGCGGACCAACCCCTTAAGGAGGACTACCTGCTCACCTCGGAACTCGAATACACCAACGAGCCCTACGCCATCGCCAAGATCGCCGGCATCAAGATGTGCGAATCCTTCAACCTCCAGCACGGCACGAATTTCATCAGCGTCATGCCGACCAACCTGTACGGTCCGGGGGACAATTTCGACCTTGAGAAATCCCACGTACTGCCGGCGCTGGTGCGGAAATTCCACCTGGGAAAATGCCTTGAGGAGGGGGACTGGAACGGTATTCGGCATGATCTTGATAAACGGCCCGTCGAAAAAATCAGCGGCAGAAATTCTGAAAAGGAGATCCTGGGGATCCTAGGCAAATACGGCTTAGCGAAGGAAAACTCCGGCGTTTCGGTAACCCTCTGGGGAACCGGCAGGCCCCTGCGGGAATTCCTTTACTCCGACGACCTGGCGGATGCCTGTATTTTCCTGATGGAAAAGGTGAATTTCAAAGACCTTGTTCCCGAAGAAACCAGTGAAATACGCAACACCCACATCAACATCGGGACCGGGACCGACCTTCCCATTGCAGACCTGGCCGGTTTGATCCGTGAACACACCGGGTTCAGGGGGCAGATCCGCTGGAATACGGATTACCCGGACGGGACACCCCGTAAACTCATGGATGTAAGCAAGATCAACGGCCTTGGCTGGAAAGCGAAAACGGGCTTAGAAGAAGGGATCGGGCTGTATTACAACTACTACCTGGGCGAATGATCCCTCAATTCCCCTTATTTCTTCCTGCGGGTTTTCGGCTTGGGCTTCTGGATCTTGTTCAGGTATTCCTTTTTGATTTCCCCGGGCTTTTCGAACCACTGCTTGAGGGCGATGTATTTTTCCTTTTTGCCGATCGAGAAGGTGTCGAGTTTCCCGTCCCGGTTGCGAAGGCGGAAAACCACGCTGATCACGGCCTGTTTGGTGCTTTTAAGCTTGTCTTCTGCCAGTTTGGAAAGCAACATGATCTCCCGGGTCAGCTCGTCGTAGGTAACGGGCTTGTTCAGTTGCCGCATCCGTTTCATGATCAGCGCTTCCCACTGGGATTTCCGGCCGGGCTTTTTACGACTCCCCCGTGCAGCCGCAGGTTTGGGGACGGTTTTACCGGCAACCTGGCCTTTCAGGGGCATCTTATTCCCACCCAGTTGTTTTAAAATATCCTGGATATGCTCCAGGCGGTGCTGTGTCCGGACCAGCTCCTCCTCGTAGAATTCCCGCATTTCGGAAAGTTCCTTCTCCGATAATTTAAGTGTAGTCATTTGATAATGTAAATTATTCTAATGGGGCAACAAGGTACTTATATTTAAATACTTGTCCAAGTTTTTCTGGAAATTTCATATTATATAATAAATAAAAGGCCGTGATAAATAAGAATCACAGCCTTGTATTATAGTATGTTGTGCGCTTTCCGCTAGTTCAGCTCGACCCAGCGCGGGCTTGCCCTGAGCCAGCCGTCGAACTCGAAATCCTCCTGGAGCAGCATGTCGTAGATCCGGAAAGCATACATGATCCAGGCCTCGATCGCCAGTTCCTTTTCGATATGTAAAAACTCTGCTTCCATAATCCGTTAAACATAATAACAAATACTTTGCCATTTTGTTCTTATAGCTATCTTTGGAACCGGTTAATGCGGTCATGTCCATATCCCTTAAAAACATAGACAAGCGATTCGGCAAACAGATGGCCCTCGACGGGGTATCCTTCGAGATAGGCAAGGGCGAGATCGTTGGTTTCATCGGTCCAAATGGAGCGGGTAAATCCACCGCCATGAGGATCATCACCGGATATATACCACCAACTTCCGGGGAAGTTTACGTAAACGGCCTGGATGCCGTGGAGCATTCCCTCGAGATCCGCCGGATCATCGGCTACCTTCCCGAATCCAATCCCCTGTACACGGAAATGTATGTCCGCGAATACCTGCGGTACATCGCAGGGATATACGGCCTGCGGAAGAAATCCAAACAACTCGTGGAAGAGATTATTGTCCGCACCGGGCTTACCCCCGAATCCCATAAAAGAATAAAAGCCCTTTCCAAGGGATTCCGTCAGCGGGTGGGACTTGCCCAGGCTTTAATCCACGATCCCGAGATCCTGATCCTGGACGAGCCCACATCCGGCCTCGATCCAAACCAGATCGTCGAGATCCGGAACCTTATCTCCGAGCTGGGAAAGGAAAAAACCGTAATGCTTTCCACACATATCCTCCAGGAAGTGGTGGCCATCTGCGACCGGGTCATCATCATTCACAAGGGGAAAATCATGGCTGATGAGACCATGAATAAAACTTCAGGTGAAGAATTAGAAAAAAAATTCCGAGATTTGACATCTCTTTGATCACAAAATATTACAGAAAGAATGAGTTATCTTTTTACATCCGAATCCGTATCCGAGGGGCATCCCGACAAGGTTGCCGACCAGATTTCCGATGCATTGCTTGATGAATTCCTGCGGAGGGACCCCGAATCAAAGGTTGCCGTTGAAACCCTTGTTACCACGGGATTGGTCGTGCTGAGCGGGGAAGTTCATACCAGGGCATACGTCGATGTACAGGAAATTGCCCGCCAGGTGATACGGGATATCGGGTATACGGAAGCGGAATACAAGTTCGATGCGGATTCCTGCGGGGTGATCTCGGCCATACACGAGCAGAGTCCGGACATACGACAGGGTGTGAACCGGAACTCTGACGAGGACCAGGGGGCCGGTGACCAAGGCATGATGTTCGGGTACGCCTGCCGTGAAACAGACGATTTTATGCCCCTTGCCTCCGTACTTGCCCACATGTTGTTAAAGGAGCTGGCTGATATCCGCCGTGAGAAAAAGGAAATGCTCTATCTGCGACCGGATTCCAAATCGCAGGTCACCATCGAATACGACGACAACAACCAGCCCGTACGGGTGCATACCATCGTTGTCTCCACCCAACACGACATTTTCAATCAGGACGATGCCATGCTGGCGAAAATTAAGAAGGACGTCCAGGACATATTAATACCCCGTACCATAGCTAAACTGCCGGAGCGGATCCGGAAATTATTCCGGAACGACTACATCCTTCATGTGAATCCCACCGGGAAATTCGTTGTCGGCGGTCCGCATGGCGACACCGGCCTTACCGGACGCAAAATCATCGTGGATACCTATGGCGGGCGCGGGGCACACGGAGGAGGCGCCTTCTCCGGCAAGGACGCATCCAAGGTCGACCGTTCCGCCGCCTATGCCATGCGTCACATCGCCAAAAACATGGTTGCTGCTGGAATTGCCGACGAAGTATTGGTCCAGGTCGCTTATGCCATTGGCGTGGCTAAGCCTCTCGGGCTTTTCGTCAATACCTACGGCACTTCCCATGTCGGCATGAGTGATTCGGAGATCGCTTTGAAAATCCAGGATATCTTTGACCTCAGGCCCAATGCCATCATCAACCGGCTTGGGCTTAAAAATCCAGTTTTCCGTTCTACCGCCGCGTACGGGCATATGGGCAGGGATACCTTCAAAGGCAAGGTCACCTTTTATCCCGAGGTAAACGGCGACAAAACCGAGCAGCGTGAGGTCGAATTCTTCACCTGGGAAAAGCTGGATTATGTTGATAAGTTGAAGGAATCCTTCGGATTAAAGCAGTCCTGACTGAATCATCGATCATTTCCAATACCAAAACTCAATGCGAATATGGAAAGGAAATGGTACGCCATCTATACTAGGCCCCGCTGGGAAAAAAAGGTAGCCGAACGGTTGGAGGAAAAACGCGTCGAGCATTACCTTCCCATGCTTAAAACCCTGAGGCAATGGAGCGACCGCAAGAAATGGGTC
>CAZNQG010000084.1:0-15406 GCA_964575235.1 uncultured Bacteroides sp. | reverse complement strand
ATGAGGAAACACAGCGGTGGTGGGGAGTGGTGAAGCCCCTGATGGAGCCGCTTGAAACCCGGGAACCCGGAGAATTCTGGGCCGGGATGGACGAAATATTTCACATGGATTAAAACCGGACTATGTTCACTCCAAACCCCATCATCGGAACCGGCCTGCACGCCGTTGGCGGCATGTCGGCCGCATCCTGTTATATGCCCTACCCGAAAACCCGGAACTGGTCCTGGGGCACATTCTGGCTGGTGCAGGCATGCTTTGCCTGGTTCATCATGCCCTTGATCATCGGCCTGGCCACCGTCCCGGATTTTTTCAGGATCCTGGCGGCAGCCCCCCCGAAGGTTTTCTGGGGAGCTTTCATACTCGGTGCGGTCTACGGCTTCGGTGGTATGTCATTCGGACTGGCCATCGGGAGGATCGGTTATTCCCTGACCTATACCATCGCCATCGGCCTTTCGGCCGTGATCGGCACCCTGGTGCCGCTGGTGGTTTACGGGGGACTCATAGAATACTTCACCAGGCCGGGCAGCAACATCGTGCTGGTGGGCATGGTCATGTCGCTGATAGGTGTGGGAATGTGCGGATGGGCCGGTTTCCGGAAGGAAAAGGACCTTCAGCAACAGGATGACGGGACGCGTTTTGATATGAGAGGGGGACTGATCCTGGCCATCGTTGCAGGGCTGCTTTCCGCCGTTTTCAACATCTCCCTGGAGCACGGGCAGCCCATCGCGGATATGGCTGCGCAGCATGGCGCGGGGCACTTCGAGGGGAACTCCAAGATCATCGTATCCACGTCCGGCTGCCTGCTGGTGAATTTCACCTGGTTCCTGGTGCTCGGGATCCGGCAGAAAACCCTCCGGGAATTCATTCCCGGGGTCGTGGTGCCGTCGGGGACCCTCCTGCGAAATTTTCTCTGGTCTGCTTTTGCGGGCAGCCTCTGGTTCATGCAGTTCTTTTTCTATGGACTGGGGCATGTTTGGATGGGCAATTTCCAGTTCATAAGCTGGGTGCTGCATATGTCCATGCTGATCTTTTTCAGCTACATCGTAGGAGTGATCATGAAGGAATGGAAGAAGGTTTCGACCCCCACTTACTTCATACTGGTCGTCGCACTGGTAACCCTGATCGCATCCTTCGTGGTAATGACCTGGGGAAGCGTCCTGGGTGAAGAAATCATGAATGCGTCATGAAACCTGTTCCAAGCCGCTCAGGCATACATCGAGGACCCCTGGTGAGCCCATTCACGGCTCGCAGCAAGGGGATGTCCGGTACGGACCCGCTCCCGGGACGGAACACGGGATCGCCGGTAACCTTCGCTCACCCGGAAGGATGGCTTCTGGCCGTATGCTGGATCGCCTTTGCATGGGGAAACGGAAACTCCCAGACGGTCACGGGCGAACCCGCGGGTATTCCACCGGGTCCGTCCGTCTACCGGGAGAATCCGTACGAGGAACCCCGGGTCTGCGGCATCAACCGGCAGCCCTCCCGGTCCACCGCCTACTCCTTTGCCTCCCTGGAGGATGCGCTGACATGCGACCGGGAACGCTCGGACAGGGTGATCCTGCTGAACGGGGAATGGGATTTCCATTTTGCATCCCGGCCGGAGGATGCGCCAGGGGATTTTTACCTCTCCAGGGTGAGTGGCTGGGACAGGATTGAGGTGCCCTCAAACTGGGAGCTGAAGGGTTACAACAAGCCCATCTATAAAAGCGCGGCCTATCCCTTCCGTCCCGTCAACCCGCCCTGGGTGCCCGACGACTACAACCCGGTTGGTTCCTACCAGCGCAGCTTTGCCATTCCCGAATCATGGGAGGGAATGAACATCACGCTTCATTTTGGTGGTGTAAGTTCCGCTTTCAAGGTGTGGGTGAACGGGATGTTCCTGGGGTACGGGGAGGACAGCTATCTTCCCTCCGAATTCAATGTCACACCCTATCTGCGGGATGGAGAAAACATCCTTTCGGTTCAGGTCATCCGCTGGAGCGATGCTTCCTACCTGGAGGACCAGGACCAATGGCGCCTGAGCGGGATCCAGCGGGAAGTGATGCTGCTTGCCGAACCCACCCTTCGCATAGCCGATTTCCATTACCGGGTCAAACTGGACAAGGAGTACCGGGATGCCGTACTGAGCATCCGGCCCCGCCTGGAGAACCAGACCGGCGATACGGTCCGCGGTTATACCCTGAAGGCACAGTTATATGATGCCGGGAAAAATCCCGTGCTGGAAGATCCGCTCACCATAGACGCTGCAGCGGTGATCAACGAAATCTATCCGCGGCTCGACAACGTCAAGTTCGGCCTGCTGGAAACCACGGTCAAAGATCCTGAGAAGTGGAGCGACGAGCACCCGTACCTGTATACCCTGGTCCTGTCTCTGGAAGACAGCCGCGGACAGGTGCTCGAGGTAAAAAGCTGCCGCCTGGGATTCCGGAGCATTGAATTTGCGGATGACGACCGGAAGTTGATGATCAACGGAAAGAAGACCTATCTCTACGGGGTGAACCGCCACGATCACCACCCCGTAAAGGGGAAGGCCCTTTCGAGGCAGGACATCCTCGAGGATATCCGGCAGATCAAGCAGTTCAATTTCAACTGCATACGCACCAGCCATTACCCGAACGATCCCTATCTGCTCGATCTCTGCGATCAGTACGGGATCCTCGTGATCGACGAGTCCAGCCTGGAATCGCACGGACTGGGAGGCAAGCTGAGCAACGACCCTGTGTGGACCAACGCCTTCATGGAAAGGGCGATACGGATGGTGATGAGGGATAAAAACCATCCCAGCGTGATCTTCTGGAGCCTGGGAAATGAAGCTGGACGAGGTCCCAACCATGCGGCGATGGCGGGATGGATCCATGACTTCGACATTACCCGCCCGGTCCATTACGAGCCTGCGCAGGGAAATCCACGGGTGGAAGGGTATATACCCCCGTCACATCCGGACTACCCGAAAGACCATTCCCACCGTGTGCAGGTGCCCGTCGACCAATATTACGTGGACATGATCAGCCGTCAGTACCCGGGCATCTTCACCCCGGCGCTGCTGGTGAACCAGCCGGGTGACAACCGCCCGATCATCTTCAGTGAATATGCACATTCCATGGGCAATTCGACCGGGAACCTCAAGGATTTCTGGGATATTTTCAGGTCCATGCCCCGCCTGATCGGGGGGTGCATCTGGGATTACAAGGACCAGGGACTGCTGAAAAAGGAACCGGGCAGGGAGCCGTACTTTGCCTATGGAGGCGATTTCGGGGAGACCCTTCACGACGGCAATTTCTGCATCAACGGGATCGCGGCCTCCGATAACCGGCCCAAGGCTGCCATGTACGAATGCCGACGGGTATTCCAGCCTGTGAAATGTACACTTGCCGACCCCTCCGGCGGGATCATCCGGGTCTTGAACCGGCATGCGGTCAAGTCCCTCGACGGCTATAACGCGGAGCTTGAAATCCTGCAGGACGGTGAGTTACTGTCCCGGCAAGCCATGGGAAACATCCCGCTGGCAGCCGGGCGGGATACCCTGATCGATATTTCGGTCTTCCTCCCACGGTTTTCAGGCGAACACGAATACCTTGCCACCATCCGTTTCACCCTGAAAGAAGAGACCCCATGGGCCCCGTCCGGCCACCTGGTGGCCTCCAACCAGTTTGCCCTGACCGGCCTGCCGGCGGCAGGGAAAAAGAAAGACGTTTTCCCGGAAGTAGCCCTTTCCGAAGACGATTCATCCTGGGTTATCCGGGGACCGGACCCCTTCTTTGAGATCCGTTTCGGCAAAGCCAGCGGAACCCTGGAATCCTGGGTCAATGATGCCGGAGAAACGATCCTGCGTCCGCTGCTGCCGAATTTCACGCGGGCGCTGACGGACAACGATCTGAGGGGCTGGAAGCCGCAGCGGGTCATGGAACCGTGGTTCCGGGCTGTTCCCGTCCTTAAGGAGATGAGGGCTGAACGGATCGACAAGGGACGGGTGCAGATCAGGGCCGTTTACGGGATCATCCCTGGCAGGGCTGAACTGGAGATAAGCTGGAAGGTAAGGGGGGATGGGGTCCTGGAAGTGGCATACCTCCTGGACGCGGACCCGGACCTGCCGAACATCCCCAGGGTGGGCATGCAATGTGGCATACCCGGTGCATGGCGGACCATAAGCTGGTACGGCAGGGGACCACAGGAGAATTACATCGACCGCCGCTACGGGGCGGACGCGGGCGTATATACCCTACCGATCGAAGAATTCGTAGAACCCTATGTGCGACCCCAGGAAAACGGGAACCGGACGGATGTTCGTTGGATGTTCCTTTCCGGTCCCGATCAGCAGGGATTTCTAGTGGTTGCCGACAGCCTGCTAAGCATGAGTGCCTGGCCCTGGACACAGCAGAACCTGGATGAGGCTGCACACACCTGTGACCTAATGGATCCGGGGTACATCACCCTGAACATCGACCTGGCCCAAATGGGCGTGGGCGGCAACGATTCGTGGTCCGAAGTCAGCCGGCCTCTGGATATTTACCAGATCCCTTCCGGCAGGTACCGTTACCGTTTCCACCTCTATCCCTGCAGCATCCCGGACGGGAACCCGGGTTCCGTTGCCAGGGGTGTGAGGACCGGCGAAGGTGAAACTCCACCCGGCCGGGCTAAAAAGCATCCCGTCAGTGGGTCGAAACCATAAAATCAACGAAATGGTAAAATACACTTTTACGGTTATACTGCTTCTGATCCTGCAGACACCGGGGCTTAAGGCCCAGGATGGGCCATCGGAGGAGAATGTCCCCGAAACCCAGAGAGTATACCTGTCCGGCACGGGCTGTGACCGTACGGTGGACTGGGAGTTCTTCTGCACTGCCGGCAGGAAAAGCGGCACCTGGACCACCATTGCCGTACCCTCGTGCTGGGAACAGGAGGGTTACGGGGAATACAATTACGGCGTATACTTCTATGGGAAAGCCACGGATCCGGCCATACCCACGGAAAAGGGGATGTACAGGTACCGGTTCGATGTTCCGGGGGACTGGCAGGGGAAAAAGGTGGATATCGTCTTCGAGGGTTCCATGACCGATACACGGGTAAAAGTTAACGGGAGGGAAGCGGGACCGGTACACCGGGGCGGTTTTTACCGGTTCCGGTACGACGTTACACCGCTGCTGGAATTCGGGGCGCAGAACCTGCTCGAGGTGACCGTCAGCAAGGAATCGGAGAATGCCGGTGTAAACCTGGCCGAACGCCGTGCCGATTACTGGAACTTCGGGGGAATCTTCCGCCCGGTGTTCCTTGAGGTAATGCCCCCGGTGCGCATCGAGAGGGTCGCCGTGGATGCAAAGGCGGATGGCAGCTTCCGGGCGGACCTTTACCTGGGCGGCGAGATTCCCGCCGGCAGCGTGGTGAGGGCCCGGTTGATGGATATGACAGGGAAGCCCCTGGGCGAGGCATTTCAATCACCGGTCGAGACAGGATCGGAACACCTGACCCTTCAATGCCATTTTGAGAACGTGGAGTGCTGGACTGCGGAAACCCCGAACCTTTATACACTCAGCATTACCCTGATGTCCGGTGACGAATCCCTGCACCGGGTCATCGAGCGGATCGGGTTCCGCACCTTCGAGATCCGAACGGGAGACGGATTCTACCTGAACGGGCAGCGCATCCTCCTGAAGGGGGTTAACCGGCACAGCTTCCGCCCAGAATCCGGACGCACGCTCAGTCCCAAGTTAAATTACGACGACGTGAAGCGGATGAAGGAAATGAACATGAACACCGTCCGCATGTCGCATTACCCCCCGGACCCGGAGTTCCTTAACGCCTGCGATGAACTGGGACTTTATGTACTGGATGAACTGGGCGGCTGGCACGGGCGCTACGATACGGAAACAGGGAAAATACTCGTGGAGGAAATGGTCACCCGCGACGTAAACCATCCTTCCATTCTTTTCTGGGACAACGGGAACGAAGGGGGCTGGAACACGGAGCTGGATCCGGAATTCTCGCGGTGGGACCCGCAGGGCAGGCCTGTCCTGCATCCCCAGCAGGACCTGAAAGGTGTGGAGACCATGCATTACCGGTCCTACGGGGAAACCCAGGAATACCTTCGGGGAGAGGACATTTTCTTCCCGACCGAAATGCTTCACGGGCTGTATGACGGCGGACACGGAGCCGGGCTTTACGATTACTGGGAGATGATGCGTGTTCACCCCAGGTGCGGGGGTGGAATCTTATGGGATTTCGCGGATCAGGGCGTGGTCAGGACCGACCTGGGCGACAGCATCGATACCGACGGGAACCACGGCGCGGACGGGATTTTGGGACCGCATCATGAGAAGGAAGGCAGTTTTTACACCATAAAGGAAGTATGGTCGCCGGTCTGGATCGGAGTGGAAGATCTCGCCGGGGATTTTGACGGCAGGCTCCCGGTTGAGAACCGCTACGATTTTACGAACCTGTCGGATTGTAAATTCCACTGGGAACTGGGTGGGTTCTGGGGACCGACCGATGGAAAAAGCGGGCACCGGGTGCTCGACTCGGGCACGGCGGCTTCCCCGGATGTGAAACCCCACGAAGCGGGTACCCTGGAACTGGATTTGCCGGATGGATGGATGGAGGCCGATGCGCTGTACCTGAAAGCGGCGGATCCGGCAGGCCGTGAGATATGGACCTGGTCCTGGCGGATCGGAGACCATCCTGTGCCCCGGGCCACCATCCCGGGATCAGGTGATGAAATCCGCTGGGACAGCGCCGGGGGATACATCCACATTGAAACGGGCAGACTCAGGATTACCTTCGATCTTTCCACAGGCCTTTTGGATGGGGTGGAGAAGAATGGCAGGAGAATATCCTTCGGCCGTGGTCCCCGTTTCGTGGCTGCCAGGCGGGGAGACCGGACCCTGGACGGATCCATCGATCCGGATGCACCGGAAGGGGTGGACCGTATTTACCGTGAAATATCCTATCCCTCCGTGCTGACGGGCCTTGACATCAGCGGCGACGAACGGGAACTGGTGCTTTCGGCCAATTATTTCGGTCCCATATCCTGGACCCGCTGGACCATTTCCGCCGGCGGGAGCGTCCGGCTGGACTATGAATACCGTTACGACGGGGTGGTCGAACTGATGGGGATCGCTTTCGACTACCCGGAGTCCAACATGGAATCGATCCGATGGCTGGGCGAAGGACCCTACAGGGTCTGGCAGAACCGCCTGCACGGTACCCGGCTGGATGTCTGGGAGAACGCCTACAACGATGCCGTTCCCGCCGAAGTCTTCACCTATCCTGAATTCAAGGGCTATTTCGGCGACTGGTCCTGGGCCAGCTTCCGGACACGGCAGGGGGTCATTCGCATGGCCACTCCTTCGCACGATACCTACCTGGGAGTATACACCCCGCGGGACGGCAGGGACGCCCTGCTCTATACCCTTCCGCAGACGGGAATATCGGTGCTGGATGTCATCCCGGCGGTCCGGAACAAGGTCAATGCCACCGACCTGGTTGGTCCCTCGTCCAGGGCCCGCCATGTGTGCGGGCCCGTGCAAGGAACCCTTTACCTCAGTTTTGAATGAAAAAAGCCAAACAAAAGTTAAATATCCAGGGGAAGGTGAATCCTGCAAGGTGGCTGGTGCTGCCCGGCATGTTTTTCTGCCTTGCTTTCCTGGCCTTTTGCCGTAATGACACCGGTAGAGGGGAGCTCCGGAAGGATTTCCTGGAGCCGCCCGGGCAGGCAAGGCCCTGGGTGTTCTGGTACTGGATGAATGCTAGCGTTTCGAAAGAAGGCATTACTGCAGACCTCGAGGCCATGCGGGAAGCGGGTCTCGGGGGTGCCTACCTGATGCCCATCCGGGGGGCGCAGGACCCGCCGCAGTTCGAACCGCCTGCCGTTCAGCTGACGCCTCACTGGTGGGAACTGGTTCTCCATGCCCTGAAGGAGGCAGAACGCCTGGGATTGAATATCGGCATGCATGCGAGCGATGGGTTCGCCGTTGCCGGGGGACCCTGGATAACCCCTGAAATGTCCATGCAGAAGGTGACTTGGACGGATACCATCCTCGAAGGCGGAAGATCTTTGGACCTGATTCTGAAACAACCCGAAACCCTGGAAGGATATTACCGCGATATCGCGGTTTATGCCTTTCCGGCCGCTGCGGGATCCGGTGACAACAGCTTCCGCAGCATCCCGGAGGTTAGCAGCAGCCTGCCCGCTATGGATCCCGGGTTTCTCTGCAGGCCGGGCAACCGGGAAGTCTTCCGGAGCCGGGATTCGTGCTGGATTCTTTATGAGTTTCCCCGGCCGTTTACCTGCAGGAACATCACCATCCGCACCCGGGGGTATAATTACGCTGCTCATCGCCTGTGGGTGCAGTGCAGCGATGACGGGCTGGTGTTCCGGGACCTGTGCCGCCTGGCTCCGCCCCGCCACGGCTGGCAGGAGGAGTCGGCCGAAGTGGTTCACGCCATCGGGCCCATCACGGCAAAATACTTCCGCTTTGCATACGGCCGATCGGGCTTCGAACCCGGGGCAGAGGACCTGGAAATGGCCAAATGGTCACCCTCCCTGGAGATCACCGGCATTTACCTCTCGGCATGCCCGAAGCTGCACCAGTACCTGGGCAAGTCCGGTGCCCTGTGGAGGATCGGTCCCCCGACCACCCCGGAGCAGATCCCCGACAGTCTCTGCATCCCCCTGGACCGGGTGGTGGACCTGAGCGGGCGCGTGGATGCAGGCGGCAGGCTGGCCTGGGAAGCACCGCCGGGGGATTGGGTTATCCTTAGGATGGGTCATACGTCCACCGGTAAGACCAACTATACGGGGGGCGGGGGACTGGGACTCGAATGCGACAAGTTTAATCCCGAAGCCGCCCGGATCCAGTTTGAAAACTGGTTCGGGGAAGCCGCCCGCCGTGCCGGTCCCAAACTAACCGAAAGAACTCTGAAGATATTCCATGTGGACAGCTGGGAATGCGGCAGCCAGAACTGGTCGCCGGTCTTCCGCGAGGAATTCATGAAAAGGCGGGGCTACGATCCCCTTCCATACCTCCCGGCTATGGCCGGATTCCCGCTTGGAAGCCCGGGTGCCTCGGAAAAGTTCCTGCACGATGTACGGGAGACCATCGCCGAACTGCTGGTGGATCATTTCTACGAACCGCTTGCAGCCGAGGCGCAACGGCTTGGCTGCTCCTTCAGCGCGGAATGCGTTGCCCCCACCATGACCGGGGACGGGATGCTGCATTACCGTTCGGTCGACCTGCCCATGGGTGAGTTCTGGCTTCGCAGTCCCACCCACGATAAACCCAACGATATGCTGGACGCGATTTCCGGGGCACACGTATACGGAAAGGCCATCGTACAGGCCGAAGGTTTCACCCAGCTCCGGATGGCATGGGACGAGCATCCGGGGATGCTGAAGGCCATGATGGACCGGAACTTTGCCCTGGGGATCAACCGCCTGGTGGTGCATGTTTTTACCCACAATCCATGGATGGACCGCAGGCCGGGGATGACCCTGAGCAACAACGGGTTGTTTTTCCAGCGGGACCAGGTCTGGTGGAAACCCGGAAGGGCGTGGATGGAATATGCAACCCGCTGCCAGTCACTTCTCCAGAAAGGCCGGCCCGTTGCCGATGTGGCCGTCTTTACCGGGGAGGAGATCCCGCGCAGGGCTGTCCTGCCGGACCGACTTGTTGTCTGCCTCCCTGGGATTTTCGGGGATGAGGTGGTAAAAGCAGAAAAAATACGCCTGGCAAACAGGGGCGTCCCCCAGGGGGAAATGCCGGATGGCTTGCGCCATTCGGCCAACATGGCGGACCCGGGGGACTGGTGCGATCCGCTGAGGGGCTACAGCTACGATTCCTTCAACCCGGACGCCCTGTTCAACCTTGCAACCGTTAAAAGGGGCAGGATCCTGCTGCCGGGAGGCACCAGCTACGGCCTGCTCATACTTCCCGGAAGCAGGCGGATGGACCCGGGCGGAGAGGTGCTTTCCTCAAAAGCATCGCAGAAAATCCTGGACCTGGTGAAGGCGGGCGCCACGGTTCTTATGCGGGATACGATCCATAATACTTCCGGGCTGCCGCTTACTGCTGGCATGGAAGGCGTGCCGTTCGGTGATGATAAAGGAATGAAGGCATACCGGCACGGAAAGGGAAGGATCATCCTGGGCCCATGGACCCGGGATGATTTTGGTGAGCTGGGACTTGAACCGGACCTGCTGGCCTTCGAGGGCCCGGGTAAACGGGCCGGTAACATTGCCTGGACACACCGGCATTACAAAGGAAGCGACATTTACTTCATTTCGAACCAGACCGGATCGGAACGGGAGCTGACGTTATCCCTGCGGGCCGCAGGAAAGTGGCCGGATCTGTACGATCCGCTCAGCGGGGAGATCACGGCTGCGGCTTCCTGGAGTTCGGAAGACGGGCGGACCCTGGTTCCCCTGAAAATGGAGCCCAACGGTTCGGTTTTCATCGTCCTTGAAAGGAAGACAGGCAGGACGGGGTCGGAAGCAGGCCCCAACCGGCCCGAACCGGTACCGGCATTGCAACTGCAGGGTGCCTGGGAGATCCGCTTCGATCCGCTGCTGGGGGGACCCGACACAGCCGTGCATACTGAGTGCCTGGAAAGCTGGCATTTATCCGACAACCCGGGCATACGCCACTACTCCGGGACGGCTGCCTATCGACATACATTCAACTGGGAAGAACCGGCGGACACGGGCAGCAGGTACTGGCTTGAACTGTCCAACGTGCACGACCTGGCGGAAGTGTCCCTGAACGGGGAAGACTGCGGGGTGGCCTGGACAGCACCCTTCCGCGTCGAAATCAGCCATGCCCTTGTAACCGGAAAAAACCTTCTGGAGATCCGGGTCAGCAACACCTGGGCAAACCGCCTGATCGGGGACCATTCCCTGTCCCCGGAACAGAGGGTTAGCTGGACAACCGCCGACTACCGGCTTCAGGATAAACCCCTGCTGGAAGGGGGACTCACGGGCAAAATATCCATCCTTAGTCAATGAAAATACCCCGTGCCATATTCCCCCTGGCCGGGATCCTTCTGCTGAGCCTCCTGCCGGCCTGCAGAACAGACCTGGAAAACTACCTGGGAACTTTTAACCCGGTATGGGAATCGCCCGGGCCGGACGCGTCCGCTTCCATGCCCTGCGGGGGAGGGGACATCGGCCTGAACGTCTGGGTGCAGGACGGGGATGTGCTTTTTTACATCGCCCGTTCCGGCAACTTCGACGAAAACAATACCCTTGTAAAACTGGGGCGCATCCGCATGAGGTTCTCGCCCAATCCTTTTACCGGCAAAGGTTTCAGGCAGGAACTGGTGCTGGAGGACGGGTATGTGAGGATCAGCGGGCAAAGCGGGGACCAGCACGGCGAACTTCTAATCTGGGTGGATGTATACCGCCCGGTCATCCATGCAGATTTTAACTCCGGCAGCAAGGTGAAGGCAGAGATAAGCTATGAAAACTGGCGCTATAAGGACCTGTATCTGCGGGAGGGAGAGAGCCGGGAGAATTCCTACCGCTGGGTTCCACCCGACAGCCTGGTCAAGCGCAGGGACAGCATACGTTTCTCCGATGAGGGTGTCCTGTTCTACCACCGGAACCGGTCCCCCACGGTATTCGACATCACCGTTGCCCAGCAGGGAATGGATTCCGTGAAGGAATTCATGTACGATCCACTCGCCGGGCTGACCTACGGCGGACGGGTCCGGGCTTATTCTCCCGGAATTGCCGGGTTCCTCAAACCTGCCGGGACCTTTGGTTCCCGGGAATCGTTCCTGCCCGCTGGGAAGGCTCCCGGCCGGTACCTGGATACGGAATTTATGGGATGGAAACTGCAGAGCCGTGAACCCTGCCGGAAACACGCCCTGGAGATCTTCCTGCATACCCAACAGGCCGGAAATATGGACCAGTGGCATGCCGGACTACGGGAAACCATGGAGGAGGAAGGGATTGACGGGAAAAAGGCATTCAGGGAAAGCCGGCGCTGGTGGAACCGGTTCTGGGAGCGCAGCTTCATAGCAATACAGCCCGGGCATCCCGATCCCGCCTTCCCGCCCTGGCAGGCAGGGCGGAATTACCAGCTTTTTCGTTATATGCTGGGATGCAATGCTTACGGCGAATGGCCGACGAAGTTTAACGGCGGACTTTTCACTTATGATCCGGGACTGATACGGGGGGACTGGCCCTTTACACCGGATTTCCGCAACTGGGGGGGAGGGACCTTCACCGCGCAGAACCAGCGCCTGGTGTATTTCCCGATGCTGAAAAGCGGGGATTTCGATCTGATGAAGCCCCAGCTTGACTTTTACCTGAGAACCATGGGGAACGCCGTCTGGAGGAGCCGGGTTTACTGGGGGCATGGGGGAGCCTGTTTCACCGAACAGCTCGAGAACTTCGGGCTTCCCAACTGTACGGAATACGGGTGGCAAAGGCCTTCGGATCTCGATCCCGGCATGCAGCACAATGCCTGGCTCGAATACCAGTGGGACACCGCCCTGGAATTCTGCCTGATGATCCTCCAGCTGCATGAATACACCGGACAGGATATTACCGGATACATCCCCCTGATCGAAAGCTGCCTGGAGTTCTATGACGCCCATTACCGTTACCTGGCCAGGCAGAGGGGGGATGCAGAACTGGACAGTGCGGGCAGGCTGGTGATTTACCCGGGATCGGCATGCGAAACTTACAAAGGAGCCCGGAACCCCGCATCCACTGTGGCAGCTCTTCAGCAGGTACTTGCCGGAATGCTGGAATTACCGGAGCAGTACCCGGGCAAAGACCGAAGGAACCGCTGGAGGGACATGCAGAAGACCATACCCCCCGTACCCTTGCGCGAACTGGGAGGAAAAACCCTGATTGCCCCGGCCGAATCCTGGGAAAGAGTTCAGAATACCGAAATTCCCCAGCTCTACCCGGTGTTTCCCTGGAGAATATACGGGGTGGGAAGAGAGGGCCTGGATACGGCCCTGAATACCTGGAACCTGGACCCGGATGTAAAAGCCTTCCGCAGCCATCTCAGCTGGAAACAGTATGGCATAATGGCTGCCTGCATGGGACTGGAGGAAGAAGCCCTGGATGAAAACATCCGGAAACTACAGGATTCGGAAAGAAGGTTCCCGGCGTTCTGGGGACCCGGCATGGACTGGGTGCCGGATCACAACTGGGGCGGATCGGGCATGATCGGCCTTCAGGAAATGCTTTTACAGGCCGACGGGCAGAGGATCCTGTTGTTCCCGGCCTGGCCGGGGGACCTCGACGTTCATTTCCGGCTGCACGCCCCGCATAGCACCATAGTGGAAGGCCGGCTGAAGGACGGGAAGCCCGAGATCCTTAGGGTGCATCCGCGAAGCAGGGCCGGAGATGTGGAAATCCTCCGCTTAAATAAGCAGCCGGTCCCTCATCTGCCTCTTTCGGGATCTGCCGTAAAATGATCGTTTTTTCGAAACTTATTCTTCACGTTCACGTAGCAGGAGATATCAACTAAAAATCAATTCTATGAAATCGATAAACCATTTCGCAATCCTTGCGATCATAGTACTGCTTGCCCTTGCAGGCTTTTCCTGCACTGAAAAGGATAATCCGGACACCATGCCGGAACTGCCGCCGGTCGAAGCCCTGATGATAGACTTCGGTGAATTTATCGAGAATCCGGCAACTGCCGGGGGACTGAAATCCATGGAGACATACCAGGGCGCAATCTATTCCTACGCTACCGTCACCATATGGAGCGGCCTGGTTACCACAGCCATGATCGTGCCCGTGGCCGCCTACCTGGAATCATTCAACCATACCCCCGTTTATCTGGGGGAAAATTCCTGGCAGTGGTCCTACTCCTGGTCCGGCGCCGAAACCTACGAAGCCCGGCTGGTGACCAAACGCATCTCGAACGATGAATTCACGGCAAAGATGTACATTACGCTGGTCGGATCCTACGAAGATTTCAAATGGTTCGAGGGGACCGTTCGCTATGACCGTACCCATGCCGAATGGACCATGTACGAGAGTCCCCTGAACAACGTAGCCTGGCTGGGCATTGAATGGAACAAGGACTGGGAGCTCGGGGTCTCGGACATCACCTATACCGTCATCAAAACGGGACATCAGGAGTACGGTAGTTACATCACCTACGGGATCGTGGATGACGAAACATACGACGCCTATTATACCATATCCCTGTCCCAGAACACGACCGAGATCAAGTGGAACCGTACAACGAAAGCAGGCAGGGTAAAGGACCTGGTAGCCTTCGGGGATTCGGACTGGCACTGCTGGAACGAGTTATACCAGGATACGGACTGCAACTGACCGGCCTGTACGCAACCATTCAGGCAGATGATGCGTCTTGAAATTGGTGTATTCTTGTTGTAACTTTATTGCTTAAAACTACTGCCATGAAAACGTCATCGAGAGGTCTATTTCTGTTGGTCCTGGTGCTGGCGGCATCCGGGTTCCACTCCTGCGAAAGGCTGAATCCCGAAGGCCCTGCCACCGGCAGCCTCGAACTCTTCATAAGCCAGTCCGAACTGAATGCCCTGAAATCCATTCTTCCCGACAGCAACGACGTTGCTTCTTATCATGCATTGCTGACCATCGTTAACACGGACAGTGTTCCCGTGCTGGAGGACGAACTTATCCCCCTGTATAAATTCGGAGATGGATTTATCAGCGAGAAGATCGAACTCAGGACCGGCCGTTACCTGCTGGTGAAATTCATGATCGTAGATTCCGCCGGGGAGGTGATATTTGCCTCTCCGCTGGAAGGTTCACCCAGGGCTTACCTGGTAAAGGATCCCCTTCCGATTGACTTTGGCGTCAAGCCCGGGGAGACCACCAAGCTCAGTCCCGAAGTCCTTCCCGTTGACGGCAGCCCCCCCTCCGATTTCGGCTATGCCAGTTTCGGGGTCAGTGTGGTAAAACCCTTACCGTTTTACATCCTGGTAATGATCGACGATCCGCTCTATATGGCACCGGTTCTGTATACCGATGCTTACCTGAGTGTCTATCACCCGGACGGATGGCACTATAATTATTACCTTCATGAAAAGGTCAACCGGGTGGTAATTCGGGGAGGAGGGGATTATTACAAGCTCATCGTTGAGAAAAAGGGATACCAACCCGTTGAAATGAAGCTCCCGGCAAGTGAACTGCTGGCCACCTCCGAGCAGGAGCCCTTGATCGTTCGCCTGGGACCGGGGCAGCAGGTGCTCGTGCTTCAGCCTGGACCTGAAGCGGGCATCGATGCCATGATCTCCAACCTGGACCCGGAGATAAGCTTCGGCGATCATCCTTACTTCGAGGCCACCTTTATATCGGAACCCGTTCTGACGGTGATGCGTGAGAACCGAAGCCTGATCCGTTTCGACCGGAACTCGATTCCCAAATCGGCACGGATCGAAAAAGTAACCCTGACCC
>CAZNQG010000083.1:0-15457 GCA_964575235.1 uncultured Bacteroides sp. | reverse complement strand
AAAATAACTAATTGAGGCAAATGTAAAAGGCGCCTTTTCCGACATCCCATCGGTACCGCACCGAAATTTTGCAGTGGCGTTTTAATATTGCCGGAGTTTGGCAGATTAAACGCCGGGTTTTTAATTGTTTTTTGTGGATTTGTATCGATAAATCTACATATATAAATTACTTCAGAATGAGATTGCATACCAATCTCAAGCACGTTGAAGATCCATCCCAGTGCAAGAAGGTCCTCGGGGAACATGGAAACGTAATGATTAGCTGCGGGCTCCCCTTAACGGTCTGGTGTAAAAACGGCCAAGTGGTTACCGCCAATTCCGGGATACGGACAAGGGAACAGATAGAGCGGATCCTCGACCGCGAGCCCGCATGATCCGGATCGAACCTTCCGGTCCGGAGCCGCTGTAATAAATAACCCCTTTCTTTTTTTTCGTAATTTCACTGCATTCTTTAGGAGTGAGGCCATGGCGAAGAAAAAAAAAGCACGGGGGACCCTGCAGGTAAAGAAGGGTGTGGAGCCGCCGGACACCATACATCCGGAAGCCACTCGGAAGCTCAAGCAACACCGTAAACGCCTGCTGGAACCGTCCGAATACATCCACGGGATCCTGTCGGGCGACCGCGGCATGCTCAGCCGGGCCATCACCATCATCGAGTCCTCTCTGCCCGGGCACCAGGAACTGGGCCGGGAAATCATCCGCGGCTGCCTGTCTCATTCAGGCAATTCGGTCAGGATCGGGATAACCGGTGTGCCCGGCGTGGGTAAAAGCAGCTTCATCGAAGCCCTTGGAAAAAACCTGACCCGGTCCGGTAAACGGCTGGCTGTACTGGCCATTGATCCCTCAAGCGAGCGTTCCGGGGGAAGCATTCTGGGGGACAAAACCCGGATGGAAGCCCTGTCGTCCGATCCGAACGCTTTTATCCGGCCTTCACCCTCCGGAGGCACCCTGGGCGGGGTGGCGAGGAAAAGCCGGGAAGCAATCCTGCTCTGCGAAGCCTGCGGCTTCGAGGTTGTTTTCATTGAAACCGTAGGGGTGGGGCAATCCGAAACAACCGTTCATTCCATGGTCGATTTCTTCCTGCTGCTCATGCTGGCCGGAGCAGGCGATGAACTGCAGGGCATCAAACGCGGCATCATGGAAATGGCTGACCTGGTTGCCATTACCAAAGCCGACGGCCCCAACCGTGAACGGGCCGTACAGGCACGAGCCGAATACAGCAACGCACTGCATCTCTTTCCTCCCGCCGAATCCGGATGGACCCCCAGAGTGCTGACCTGTTCGGCGCTGGAGGGCGGGGGACTGAATGAGATCTGGGACGCAGTCGAGGAATACATCCGGTTTACCAGGGAAAATGGTTATTTTGCGCGTAACAGGGGACGGCAGGCCCGGTACTGGATGTATGAGTTCATCGATGAATCCCTGCGCTCGCATTTTTATGCCGAACCAGGCATACGGGAACACATTCGATCGCTTGAGAAAGAAGTCCTGGCCGGCTCCAAAAGCTCTTTTCATGCCGCCATGGAAATCCTGGACAGGTACCGCGGCAAATAAAAACCAACCCGGTAGCAGGGCGACTTGACAAAGGTCGTCACAAAACCGGACAATTTATCTTATGTTTGTCGGGACGAAATGGAAAAGCCATATGCATAGAATTCTGTCAACGCTAACGGTGATCGCGATTCTCTCCGCCTGTTCATCGCGGGAAGGATATCAGCTGAGCGGTACCATCCTTGGGATCGGAGATACCCTTATTTACCTTGAGCAGAGGATCGACAAGGCATACGTTCCCGTGGATTCCGCCAGGACCGAGAACGGGGCTTTTGAATTTAAGGGCGTTGTCGGAATCCCGGACGTGTATTACATTAGCCTGCCGGGTAAAAGGGAAAAGTCCATGTTGTTCCTGGAAAATTCCACAATCGGCTTCTCCGTGCATGTCGATTCAATGGGTCATCCCAGGGTAAGCGGTTCGGCCGTTCAAGATGAATACCTGGCATTTGAGGCCGGTATGAATTCGATTTACCAGGTGCTCGATTCCCTCCGGATAAGGCTTAAGGAAGCCCATGAGAAGTCTGACACATCCCTTGCCAGCGGGTTGGAGGAGCAGGTTAGGGAACGGTTTAAAAAAGTTGAATCCCTGCCGCTGGACTATGTAGATCAGCACCCCGCATCCTATATAGCTCCGTATCTTGTGCAGTCCGTCCATTACGGAAAAGGAGCCGCTGAGATCGAGGCATTGCTGGCAAAACTGGATCCCTCCCTGTCGGGTAGCACCATCGTGGGTTCAATGAACCGCAGGGCTGAAATGCTCAGGAACACAGCCGTCGGGAATCCCGCGCCGGATTTCGCCCAGCCGGACCCGGAAGGCAACATGATACGGCTTTCGTCCTTTCGGGGGAAATACCTGCTGGTCGATTTCTGGGCAGCCTGGTGCGGTCCCTGCCGGAGGGAAAACCCCAACCTGGTAAGGGCCTATAAGAAATACCATGATCGGGGACTGGAAATCCTCGGGGTATCCCTTGATAATTCGAGGGAGTACTGGCTGAAGGCCATAGAGGCTGACGGGCTTGCCTGGAACCATGTTTCCGAGTTGAACTACTGGTCGAATTCTGCGATTAGGCTTTACGGGATAAGCTCGATACCCAGTAACCTGCTGATCGACCCCGAAGGTATCATCATCGCCAAGAACCTGAGCGGCGAGGACCTCAACGCCGAGCTCGCAAGGGACCTGGGACCCTGAGCGCGGTAAACCGGAAAACCTGCCGGTATCTCCGGGAGTTCGGAACGGCGCTACATAGCTTCGCGATATCAGGCGCCTTTTCCGACATCCCATCGATACCTCGCCGAAATTTTGCAGCAACGGTATATAGATGCCGGCGGGATGTAAACAGAGGGGACGTTTCCCGGTTCACTGCGCTGATTCTACGGTTCAGTACAATTCATTTTTATAAGAGAAAGGGCATGTCGATTTTTGTGGTGACCATCAAGCAAAATGCAAAACCATGAAGAAGAAGATGCTTACCATCATCCTGTGCAGCCTTGTCCCGGCCTTACATCCGGGTGTTAATGCCACAAACCTGGATCTTGGTTTATGGCTGCCGGCACCAAGGCAGGATTCGTCAACGACCCAATATCAAACCTATCATGCGAGCCAGGGGAGGCATTACCGGAACATAAGCCCCTTTTATTCCACGGAAGTGAAATTTGACGGTGAGATCCGGGTGGCAGACGACGACCGTTCCATCAAGAGCATTTCCCCGGGAGGCTACCTCAAAATCAGCATCCGGACCTTCGGCAACAGCCGTGAATTGTTGATAAACAGTGATTCAAAGGGAAAACTGAGTTATGAATACCGGGAGGGACGAAACGAGGTTCCCTTCGAACCCGATGGGAGAAGGTGGATGGAGGATGTGCTTCTGGATGTAATCCGTTCCTCGGGCATCGATGCCGCCGGCAGGACGGCCAGGATCTATGCGGGCGGGGGACTCGATGCCGTTCTGGATGAAATTTCCTGCATCCACAGCAACAGCGTTATGGGCATGTATTTTTCCGCCTTGATGGATGGTCAGAAGTTGACGAACAAGGAACTTTCCGATGTAGCCTACGCCATTGCCGGTAAGATGACCTCCAATACGGACCGTGGCAGGCTTTTCCGAAAATACCAGGATGTATTCCTGGCCGATCCGGAAGTGGCGGCTGCCTATTTTAGCGCCATTTCCAAGCTCAGCTCCAATACGGAAAGGGGACGGATTTACCGGGAGGTGGACCAGCCGATTAATTTTACCAGTCCAAAGCTGAAAGAAGCCTATTTTGCAGGCATTGACCGCATGAGCAGCAATACAGAGGCAGGATCCGTCCTCAGGCATACCATCGAAAACCAGGACCTGCCGCCGGCGGCCCAGGCGGCCCTGCTGAAATCAACCGCAAAACTCAGCAGCAATACCGAAGCCGGGCGTGTCCTGCGCACCCTGGGGGGAATGGATTTCTCCCAGCCCCTGATCCGGGAATCCTATTTTGCTGCCGTTGACCATCTCAGCAGCAATACCGAAGCGGGCTCCGTGCTGCGGGATGCTCTGAGCAAGAATAAACTGGAGGGCGCCTCCATGATGGCCTTTTTGAACAGCGTTCGAAAGCTGAGTTCCAGTACGGAAGTCAGCTCCGTGATACGTTCGATCAAAAAAATCAATCTGGGGGATGCCGGGATCCGGGAATCCTATTTCGATGTGATCCGTACCACTTCCAGTTCCACCGAGCAGGGAAGAATGCTCCGGCATACCCTTGAAACGCATGCACTGGACGCTGCATCCACGATCAACCTGTTTGAAACCGCCAAAAGGATCAGTTCGAATACCGAGATCAGTTCGGTTCTGCGCGCCTCAGTCCCCATGATGATCTGGGAACCCCCGGTCCTGGATTCGTTTTTCGCCTGTGCCGGGAGCCTTTCCAGTTCAACCGAACACGGGAGGGTGTTGAGACAGATTGCGGGTGCAGACGGTCTGAACCGGTATGCCCTCAATGGAATACTCCTGAATGCCCAGAAGATCTCCTCCAGCACCGAAAAAGGTTCCGTACTCAGGACGGTTGCTCCCAGGATCAAGTCCGGCGACAAGGAACTGAAAGACCTGTACATGGAGACGGCAAAAACCATAAGTTCGGATTCCGAATACAGGCGTTGCATGGATGCAATCATTTAATCCTGGCCTAAAAACCGTATTTTTGAAATATGATGGGCAGGGGTGCCATACGGATCCTCCTGATCGCTTTCCTGTATGCGGTCCTGTACATGTCGTACACCGCATACAGCCTGCAGGGCACCCTGGCCGGCATTGCTGACTACTGGGACTCTTTCCTGTTCGTGCTGATCCTGTCCGGCCTGGGTGGTTTCAGCCTGCAAATGTTGTCTGGCAGCCTGCGGAAATCCCGGGATCGGGGAGCCGGATATTCCACGCCGTTCGTGCTGAGCGGCTCCGTTACCATCCTGGGTGTTCTGCTGATAACGGCTTTCGGGGCAGGGATCTACAAGATTACGTTTTTGAGGGATGTCCCCCTCGGAGAACTGGAGGAAATGTATCCGGGTGCCGTGCTGCAGGCAACCGTTCTGGCCCTGTTTACGGGAATCGTTTATGCCGTCGTGGACCATAACCTCAATTCCTTCAGGTCCCTCCAGGAGTTACGGCTGTCAACCATGAAATTGCATACCCAGCAGGTTAACCTGCGGTTCGAGTCGCTCCGCAGCCAGATATCGCCCCATTTCCTCTTCAATTCGCTGAATACCATATCTTCATTGATATACCGGGATATCAGCGTGGCCGAAAGTTTTATAAGGAACCTCGCTGGCGTTTACAAGAATGTGCTCAAGAACTATGAGTACCCGCTGGTACACCTCGCGGAGGAACTCAAACTGGTGGAAAGTTACAGTTATCTGATGCAGGTGCGGTTTGAGGATGCTTTCCATCTGGAGATCGACCTTCCATCCGGCACAGCCGATTTTTTCGTACCCCCCCTCAGCGTACAGATGCTTATCGAGAATGCCATCAAGCATAACCGCATGTCGCAGGACGATCCGCTGAGGATCGGGATCACGGCCCGGGACGGTTACCTGGTGGTCCGTAACAATTTCATCGGGGAACCGGCTCATGTTAAAATAGGCAGGGACCTGTATAAAAAACCCGATACTCCGGGAACCGCCGGGATCGGATTGCAAAACATCAGGGAGCGCTACCGCATGCTGAGCAGTAAGCCTGTACTGGTCAGCAAGGATGATTCCTTCACCGTATCCCTCCCCTTAATTACTTCGGGTGAAACAGAAATGGCATATACCTAGGATCTCCTTCCGGATCCTTTTTCCGGCAGTGGCCGGCGTCATTCTTTACCTGGCCATGCTCATGGTATTCGGCAACCTGGAGAACCTTTCCGAGACCTTTTCCAGCCAGGAAGCCTTATTCCTGGTTCTCCTCGCCTACGTCAACCATGAGTGGGCTATTTTGATGCTGGCAGGGAACCGGAGCCGGGAAGCGGTAGTTTCCGGGACCATCCCGGAAAAACTCGTTTATTTTATCATCGCAGTGCTGGTTACAGCCCTGGTTACATCCGGCATCATACTGGCCTATTTCATGCTCATCCTGGGGTATCGTCATTTCCTGACGGAACTGGTCACCATCAACATCCTGATGATCGTCTTCCAGGTCCTGGTACAATTATATTATGCCGGAATGGGCAATATACAGCGCACCCTTGAGCTATCGATGGAACAGGAAGAGTTGCAGACCAGGCAGCTTGAGCTGGAGCTTGACAGTTTCAGGACCGAAATGAACCCGGACCTTCTGATGGAGTGCCTGGAAAAACTCCTTACCCTCATGCGGGTTGACATCCAGGAATCGGAACGGTACATCCAGGCTCTGTCAAACCAGTATCGTTACCTGCTGGATAACCGGCAGAAGGATTTTGTGGGACTGGAGGAGGAAGTGCTTGCAGCCCGTGACCTGGTATACCTGCTGAACGGGGGCAGCGAACCCAGGCTGATCCTGGCCCAGGAAGGGGAAGGGATTCAGGCAGACCTGGTTCCGGGAACCCTGGCCAGCATTCTCTGCAACGTGGAAAATTCCATGATCCTGAGCTGCCTGGATCCCATGGAAGTCAGGCTTGTGATGAACCATGAGGGCGACCTGGTGGTACGGCATGCGCACAAACCCAGGATCTTTGGAGGGACCCTGGTGCGTATGGAACGGTTGAACCGATCCTACGAACACTATACGGGCCGGAAGCTTGAACGCAGGGAAAACGGATCCTGGCTGGAATGGATCGTTCCCCGGATCCCGGAAATAATTACAGAAGATGAGACGCCATGATCCTGATGAATTAACCAAACAGACTCCTTGTGAACGTTGTCATTATCGAAGATGAAAGGCCGGCAGCCGAACGGCTGGAAATGCTGCTGAAGCGGTACCAGCCGGATGCCGAGATCCTGAAGGTCCTGGATTCGGTCAAGGCCAGTGTTGCCTGGTTCCGGGAAAATCCCAACAGGGCAGACCTGGTTTTCGTGGACATCCGGCTGACCGATGGACTGAGTTTTGATATTTTTAAGGAGGTGCGGATCGACAAGCCCCTGATCTTTACTACTGCATACAACGAGTATGCCCTGGAGGCTTTCCGGGTGAACTCCATCGATTACCTGCTGAAACCCGTATCCTTCGAGGACCTGAAACGGAGTATGAACAAACTGGCAAGCCTCAGGGAGAACCTTATGGAGGGGCATCATCGCCTTGAGCTGGAAGAGATTGCCAAAGTGCTCGGCCAGCTTCAAAAGAACTACAAGAACCGGTTCATGGTCAAGGTCGGGGACCATATCCGTTCCATCCCGGTTGACCAGATCCAGCTTTTCTTTGCCGACGGAAGAGTGGTTTATGTTCTGACCGACCAGGATAGGGAATACATCGTCGATTATAAAATGGAAGAACTGGACGAAATACTTGACCCAGAGAAGTTTTTCAGGATTAACCGCAGCTTCACGGTTCAAATCCATGCGATCCGGGATGTGGTCATTCACTCGAACAGCCGCCTGAAGATACTTCTGAACAGGGAATTCGGCAGGGAGATGATCGTAAGCCGTGAAAAGGTGGGCCCGTTCAAACTTTGGTTCGGAATGCGTTAATCTGTTTCAGATCCTGACCCCGATGACGAGGATATCATCCACCTGGTCGGTTTCAGCCATCCAGTCCTTCAGGGTTTGCACCATGACCCTCTTCTGCTCCTCCATGGGTTTCTCATGGATCTCCTGGAGCATGTTCTTGAAATTCTTGATCATGAATTTCTTGTGTTTGGGTCCCCCGAACTGGTCCGGGTATCCGTCCGAGAAGGTGTAGACCATGTCGCCCTTCTTCAACTCGAGGTTATGCCTGGTGAAGGGCTCCTTGTACCGGGTATGTATCCCGATCGGCATCTTGTCGGCCTTGGCTTCGATCAGTTCCCCGTTCCGGTAGACCAGGAGTGAATTGTTGGCTCCCGAGAACTCGATCTCCCGTGTTTTCGGATCCAGGATGTAAACGGCCAGGTCCATCCCGTCCTGGCTTTCCCCCTCTTTCCCGGTCTGGTGGAGGGAGGTGATCACATGGTTGCGAAGCTCTTCCAGTATATAATCGGTGTGGAGTTCGCCATGCTTGCTGATGATCTCATTCAGGAAGGCGATCCCCAGCATGCTCATGAATGCACCCGGAACGCCGTGACCGGTGCAGTCCGCCGCCACACAGATGACCTTCCCTTCCTTCTCGGTTATGTAATAGTAATCCCCGGAGACGATATCCCTGGGCATATAGAGAATGAAACGTTCGGGCATCAGGCTGTCGACGTAATCCCCGGGTGGAAGCATCGCGCTTTGGATCCGGCTTGCATATTCGATGCTGTCGGTGATCTCCTTCTTCTGTTCCGTGATGAGGGCGTTTTTCTGGGCCAGCTCACGGTTCGCCTTTTTCTTCAGGTTGTTCTGCCGGATCAGCTGAAGCATCATGACGATGAATATGCCGATGGCAATGATCGTGATGACAAGGATGGTCCGGGTCCGGGATATTTTAGCTTCCTGCAGTTCGGACTGTGCCATCAGGAGTGCGTTCTCCTTCTCGGTGGCCTCGGTTTCATACTTCACCTGCATGTCGGCAATGGCCTTCCTTCGGTCCTCCTGCGTTAGGGAATCGTTGGTGGCGAAATACATTTTGTAGTATTTCAGGGCCTGCGGGTAATCGTTCTGCTTCTCGTATACCTCCGACATCTTGTAATAAATATACTTGACCACTTCCTTGATATCGGTTTCCAGGGCGAGATCAAGGGACTGGTTCATGTATTCCAGGGAGGTGTTGTAGTTGTCGAAAGCAAGGTATACCTGTCCGAGCCAGAGGTATATCTGGGCCTGGTTAGCGCGGTTGTTGAGTTCGGCGTTCAGTTCCAGGGCCCTTTCGAGGGGTTCGAGGGCCTGGGCCGGCTTCCCAGAGTTCACATAGATGATGCCCATGTTCATGAGGCAACCGACGGCTCCGTCCGCATCCCCCAGTTCTTCACGTACCTGCAAAGATTCATCATAATACCGGAGGGCTTCGTCAAAGAGTCTCAGGTATTTGTCCGTGGGCTCGATCTTGATCGAATCCAGGAAGTTCTCGCCGAACAGCGACCGGAGGGAATCCGCTGCCAGGTGGTTGTAAACATTGCCGATGTTGTTCAGGCTGCCGGCAATTTCCCTTTGAGCCCCGAGTTCCCGGCTTCTCTCGAGCTGGTTAAAATGCACCTCGAGCGCCTTGTCATACAATTCCTGCGTGAAATAGATCACCCCCATGCTGTTGGTCACCGCTGCAATCCCTGCGGCAGAATTCACCTCCTCGAATATGGGCAGGGCACGCTGGAGATAACTCAGTGCAACGTCGTACTCCGCACGCTCCAGGTTGGCGTTTCCGATCCTCAGGTACATCCTGGCGGCATCGAACTTTGAGTCAGCCTGGTTATAAAGTTCCGCTGCCTCCTCGTAATTACGGATGGCCCCCTGGAAATCACCCTGCAGGTACATGACCAGTCCCGTATTCCCGATGATATCCGGAAGCAGGTCCAGGTCGCCGGATTCCTCTGCAAGCGGCCTTGCCAGGTTGTAGTATTCCAGGGCGGTTGGGTAATCGGCATTCCTCCGGTTTACTTCCGCGATGTAATAAAGGGACGTGGCCTCCACCTTTTTGTTCCTACTCCTGGAGGCGATGTCCCTGGCCTGGTTGAAATAATTGATGGCCGTTTCAGTCTCTCCCATGTAAATATAGACCCCGCCGATCCGGTTCAGGGCATTGGCCATGCCGTCCGGATAATCCCCCGCTTCACTGATTTCGTAGGCTGTGTTGAAAGATTTTAGGGCGGCCTCATTATCGTCGGCCACATACAGGATCAGTCCATGTTTTATCAGGGCTTCCACCCGGAGCTCCAGGTCATCCATTCCACGCGCATAGTCAATGGCATCCTCGGCATAATCCAGGCGGTCATCCATGGGCAAGGACTGGTCGTCCGTCAGGCTGAAAAGAATCTCAATATGTTCCCTGCCTTCCGTAGTCTCCAGGAGGGCTGCCAGGCTGTCCGCCGCAGTATTTTCCTGGGCCTTGAGATGAATCAGCGGGAACAGGCTCAAAGCCAGCAACAGGGATATGGACCGGGTGAATTTCATGTCCTGGTTTACCAGCTACATAATTACAAAATTAAACAGAGTTATGGAAATTATTGTTGAAAAATACCCGCTTACCAGGATCCCGGATCCGGACCGCTGCAGGTTGATGAACGGGATTTATGATTTATCATCGGATTTTTCCTTCCAGGCTTTGGTCCGGGTTCCGGACCGGTAACCCCGTTTTATCAATCTCTATGAAAAGGATGTAAACAGGAAGAATTTGGGGACAAAACGATTTATCTTTTTGACGAACTGCATACAGGATTCACGGCTCCGTTTTTTATCCGATAAGCGGGTTTTATCTGCCGAAAATAAAATCTTCATAATCAGAAAATTGATCGGGTTTGGAAGATAATCAAAAATCGTCTAAAAACCTCTTCTATAAAGGCTTACAGCAGATCTTTTGATGAACGATTTTACTTTGGTCCGATATTGTTGTAATTTTATTTCGTCAACTTTAGCATAAATGCAGGAATAGAGGAGATTCATATCTAATAATCCTTTGAAGACACAAACCAATTCATAAACAATCATGAGAAACTACTACAGAAGATTTTTAAAGATTATCCCGGGCCTTGCAGCCATGCTGCTCATGGCCATGATTGCTCAGAACGCATCCGCGCAGTACATCATCACCCAGCCGAGGGATGTGACGGTGAGCGAAGGATTTACCGGCACGCTGGTTTTCGAGGTGGAAATCATGCCGGGTACCAAGGTGGAGCTCCAGTGGTTCTATAAAGCACCGGGTGAAACCACAGGTAAGTTATTGACCGGTGAAACGGCAGCGAGGCTGGAGGTACTGTTCAAAGAACCCATCACCGCGAAATTGAATGGTGCGGGGTACTATTGCACCGTGAACAAGGAGGAAGAAATCAGCCTGGATGCATACATCTGGGTTCAGCCCCCCATAAAGGAACCCGCCATTACCGGCCACCCGGAGGATGTTACAGAACTGGTAGGGTTTACCGGATTAATCACCTACAGCGTGGAAGTGAAAGCTGGAGTGGAGGCCAAGTACCTGTGGTATGCAAGGCCTCCCAGCAGGCCGGGCGCCGCCGTGCCAGACTGGAAGGCGGTCGGGGAGGGTCCGCAGCTTACCGTAAAGATAGACGGACTGGACCCGAGGCAAAACGGAACGGGCTACCGCTGCCTGGTCACGCATGCGGGCGGTGAGGAGTTCAGCCAGGTGGCCTACCTCTGGGCCAAGGAACCCAAGAAGCTGATCAAGACCGAGCCGGTGGATGTAACCGAGAAGGAAGGAGCCGAGATCAAGGCGGTCACCTTTGACATAACCCCGGTCTACGCGGAATCGAAATTCCAGTGGCAGGTGAAATATCCGGGAAAGGAGTGGGCCGATTACCTGGGTGCGGAAAAACCGGTGTTTGAACTGCCGGTCAAATCGCCTCTGCCTCTTGATTACGACGGGACGGCGGTGCGCTGCATCGTGGTATTCAAGGACCTCATCGAGGTAAGCGAGGTAGCCTACCTTCACGTCGAGGAAGCGAACAAGTACATCCTGGTAGATCCGGTAGATGTCTACCTGAAGGAAGGACAGACCGAAAAGCTTTATTTTTACATCAAGTTCGACGGCTCCTACCCGCATCTGGTGTTCCAGTGGCAGGAAAAGAAGCCCGGGGGCACATGGGTGGATATTACCAGCGTTGTAGCTTATAAGCCGGAACTTTATTATCCCGTCGAGAAGGTCACTCTGGACTGGAACGGATGGGGATTCCGTTGCGTGGTGACCAACAAGGACAACGGGGACATCGAATACAGTGCCGAGGCGAACCTGTATGTAACACCCGACATTCCCTATTTCCTTGCGCATCCCAGTAACGTCACGCTTTGCGAAGGTGATGCAGCCGCCGCCAGGTTTGCCGTTAAAGTGGAGGAAAGCATCACACTCACACTGCAGTGGGAGTACAGCCCGGGAAACAAACTGTGGTACGACCTTAAAGGAGCCGACAGCACCGTTTACATAAAGGAGTTCACATCGGTGCCCCTCAGCTACAACGGGTATGCATACCGCTGCCGCGCAACCGATGAATACGGCGGAGTGGAATACAGCGATATAGCGTTCCTGAACGTAAGAGCGCTGCCCCAGATTACAACCCATCCGGCAAGCCAGGAGAAAATGGTTGGGGAGGCAGCTACATTTAACGTATCCGCCACCGGGTACAAGCCCTTCACGTATCAATGGTTCAAGGATGACGATGCGATCGGCGGTGCGACGGCTGCATCCCTCAGCCTCTTCCCGCTTGCCGAGACCGATGCGGGCGATTACCACGTCGTGGTTAAGAACGCCTGCACGACCACCGGGGATACCAGCGATAAGGCAAACCTCACGGTCATCGCACCGGAATTCGGCGACGGATGGTTTGCGCAGGAAGCCACCGGGAATGACTTCACCGATATCAAGTTCGCCGGTGCCAATACGGGATGGTTTACGCAAACCGGACAAAAATATGTCTATAAAACGGTTGACGGTGGTAAAAACTGGACGGCCATCGATGTAACCAACAGCGAATACTGGAGGGCTGTATTTACCACGGATGCGGACCATGTATGGATTGCCGGGGGAGACGATACGCCTGCCTCAAAAACTCCGCCGGTCAAATATTGCACCAACGGAAGCAATGCAACCCCGACCTGGACCGATGCAACGATCGATGCTGCCCTGCTGGATGGGGAATGGGCGATCCATGATCTTTACTTCTTCGACTCGAGCACCGGCTGGGCCGTAGGGGATAACGGTAACGTCTTCAAGACAACGGATGGCGGAGTGAACTGGGCACCCGTGCACAGCGGGGACATCCTTGCCGGCCGTGTGACAACCCAGAGCCTCAAAGCCGTGGAATTCGTGAACGCGGATACAGGATTTGCCGTTGGGAACAATGGAACGATCATTGTTACCGAAGACGGAGGATCAAGCTGGGCGACGGTTACATCGGGCACTTCCTCGGTACTGAAGGACATCCATTTCCTGAACGATCAGTTGGGATGGATATCGGGTGAGGACGGCGTTCTGTTGAGTACCCAGAACGGGGGCGACAGCTGGACTGCCGTACCGGTGGAAGCCTCGGTTGCCGACCAGGACCTGAACGGGGTGTTTTTTATTGATACCGACAACGGATGGGTCATTACCGGGAACGGGAAAATACTCAGAACGAACGATGGAGGCGACAACTGGTATTTCCAGGAATCCGGTACGACCGCAGCACTGAATGCCCTTGATTTTGCGGATTATGACAACGGCTGGGTGGTTGGAAACAGCGAAACCATCCTGCGCACGGCATACAGCGGCTGCCTGCTGCCGACGGTGAGCCTGTTCGAGGACAAGGAGTTCTGCGCCAGCGTGAATTACGAGCTGGTTGCGGACTCGTTCGCCAACAACGTGGACTGCAGCTATCTGTGGAGCCACGGTGAAGCGACAACCGGTACATATACGGTTACGGAATCCGGCAAGTACTGGGTCCGCGTGACCTCGGTATGCGGGGTTGAGGTTTCCGATACGGTCAACATCGTACTTTATCCCCTGCCCGAGCCCTATGCCGGAACCGACCAGGGCATCTGCAACGGCGACAGCGTTCAGCTTCTGGCCACGGGAGGCGTGGAATACAGCTGGAACAACGAATCCATGCTGGACGATCCCAATGTGCAGAACCCGAAGGCAGGTCCCCCGATAGGCAAGACGGATTTCATCGTAACCGTAACGGATGAGAACCTGTGCGAGAACAGCGACACGGTCGCCGTGACGGTTTATCCCATTCCGACCTCAACGTTCACATCTCCAGCAGAGATCTGCGTTGACGGATCGGCCGCCGTAACCTATACCGGAACGGCAACCGCCAATGCAAACTTCTGGTGGACCTTCGACGAGCGGTCTACCGTAATTTCCGGGGACAGCATCGGGCCTTACGAGGTGAGTTGGGATACGGCAGGCACATACGAGATCAGCCTGCTGGTCGAAGAGAACGGATGTTCATCCGATACGACCCGGGCGGACCTTACGGTGCATCCCATCCCGTCCTCCGACTTCAGCCTTCAGTCCGCCGTCTGCGGATCCGACCTGGTCGAGGTTGAATACACGGGCGGTGCATCCGGGGATGCCGATTTCGAGTGGACCTTTGACGGAGGCGTCGTAAGCAGCGGCGATGAGTCTGGTCCCGGACCGATCGGCCTTTCCTGGGCGAGCGGGGGCAGCAAGACCGTGACCCTTGAGGTAACCGACAACGGCTGCGGTTCGGATGTAACATCCAAGAATATTACGGTCGCCTATCCTTACAGCGGGCAGGTCATCTGCCTGGTCACGGTGGACCTTGAAACCGGCAAGAATGCCATCATCTGGGAGAAAAACGACGATCCGGGCATAGAGTTCTTCAAGGTCTACAGGGAAGCCAGCACCGGCGGGGGCGTATACGATGAACTTGCCGTCCTTCCCGCTGATACGCTTAGCTATTACGTAGATATGACCTCGCAGCCCGAATTGAAGTCGCATAAGTACAGGGTGTCGGTTGTGGATACCTGCGGAAAAGAATCCGGCGCGAGCCTGTACCATAAATCCATGCTGCTTACCACCAGCCTTGGCATCGGTGTGATCAACGTCAGCTGGTCGGAGTACGAGATTGAGAGCACCGGCTTCGGGTTCAAGTACTACATCATCATGCGCGGTCCCTCGTCCACCGAGATAGAACCATTCGATACCATTCCCGCGGACAACGAGTTTTATCCGGACGGGGACATCCTCAAAGGGAAGTATTATTACTACCGGGTTGCCGGGGTCATGGAAGGTGAGTGCAACCCGACCGGGAAATTCAAGGCCGGTACCGGACCCTACAGCCACTCGCTCTCGAACCTGGACGACAACCGTCTGCAGAGCACCGGCATCCGGGATGAGATTGCCGCCGGCAACGGCCTGCGCGTATACCCGAATCCCTTTAAGGAGAAGCTGAGCCTGGAATACAACCTGCAGGATCCTTCCAATGTGAAGATCGAGGTATACAACATACTCGGGGTTAGGGTCCTTGAACTGCAGAACGGGGACCAGCTTCCGGGTGCATACAATTTCGACATCATGGCCAGCGAACTGGACGGGAGTTCCATCTACTACCTGAAGTTCACGGTAGACGGAATCTCCGTCGTGAAGAAGCTGGTACCTTCCAAATAGGGCACTCAGCCTGGCAAACAGTAAGGTGGCGGTCCACAGCGGACCGCCACCTTTTTTTAGTTTGCCCGGCATGGGCGATAGCTATAGGGTGAAAGTCCCGAACGTAC
>CAZNQG010000082.1:0-15569 GCA_964575235.1 uncultured Bacteroides sp. | reverse complement strand
TTTGTTCCCTGAAATCCATGATCTGCTCCGCACCCTTCATCCAGGTCAAAAACTCTGGTATCTCGTTGGGTACGGCCATACCTACCAAACATCCCCTGCCCTTAAGAAACCAGTAGAGGCCAAGCATGGACCCGATGGCGTCCCCGTCCGGGTTCATATGGCTCAGGATTACAACACGGAAAGGCTTTGCAAGGACCTTCCTGAGTTTTACATAGACGGTATCGGGCAAATTGTGAACCATTCTGTTATGAAGAGATTCAGGGAGGGCAAAGTTAGGAATATTCTATTTTAGTTCAAGTTAAAAAATTGGTATATTCGCGAGCTGAAAATCACAAAAAATCAAGGAACATGGCAGGCAGGATAACACTGACAATGATAAAACCGGGTGCATTCCGCAAAGGTTATACGGGTCCCATCTTAAACATGATCAACCAAGCCGGATTCAAAATTCTGGCCATGAAGCTTACCAAGCTGAGCGTCAGGCAGGCGGAGCAATTTTATGCCATCCACCGCAGCAAGCCCTTCTACGAAAGCCTGGTTGAATTCATGTCCTCCGGTCCCATCGTGGCAGCCATCCTGGAAAAGGATAATGCCGTCGAAGAATACCGTAACCTGATCGGTGCAACAAATCCCGCCAACGCTGAGGAAGGCACCATCCGGAAGAAATACGCCGAATCCTTGGAAATGAATGCGGTACACGGTTCGGACAGCGATGAGAACGCCCGGATCGAAGCGGACTTTTTCTTTTCCATGAGCGAGCGCGTCGATTGCATGTAATCTACCGGAATACAATCTCGCGGACGAGCTCCTCCCCGGCAGCCTCGTTCAGCTTTTTCAGAATTTCGTCCTGCAGCATGAAAAGTTCGTTCCGTACTACAGACGAGCTCAGGTGGACAAAGAGTTTGCCTTCTCTGATGTAGATCCGGGTGGTGGACCGGGCAACGGATTTGCCGAGCAGGGTCTCCCAGGATTGCACCAGCTGCCTTTCCTTCAGTGGTTGTTCGAGCTTCGACTCCCTCAGGTAGGCCCGGATCACCTCTGCAATGCTCTGGGTATGGTTCCTTTCCATCTTTTATGTTTTTTCGTTTTTTCGATCCTGATCCCTTTCTTCCCGGACGCCCTCCCGTTCGACGCGGAAGAGCCTGTAATCAATCGCCAGGTCGAGTAAAACCTCCCGGATTCGTTCCCGGTTGGTATCCGTGATGAAAATCTGGCCGAATTCATGCTCGGCAACCAGCCGGATGATCTGCCGTACCCTGCGGGCATCGAACTTGTCGAAAACATCATCCAGCAGGAGAATGGGATGGAATCCGTTGACCTTCTTGATGAAATCAAATTTAGCCAGCTTCAGGGCTACCAGGAATGTTTTCTGCTGCCCCTGGCTGCCGATACGCTTGATGGGATACCCGGAAAGGCTCATGAGAAGGTCATCTTTGTGGATTCCGGCAGTGGTATGCTGCAGCATCCTGTCCTTCTGCTCGTGCTCCCGCAGCAATGCGGAAAGCTTCTTCTCCTTCAATTGTGAAAAATATGCGAGACCGATCGGTTCCATGCCCTGCGAGACGGAATCATAATATTCCTGAAAAATGGGCACCAGGTCCCTCACAAAATCCAGGCGTTTTTCATGTATATACGACCCGTTACGGATGAGCTGGTCATCCCATATCTCCAGGAGTTCCGGCTGGTATTTACCGCGGCGGTAAAATTCCTTCAGTAGGACATTCCGCTGGCTCAGGGCCCGGTTGTAACGCATCAGGCTCTCCAGGTACTCGCTGTCAAATTGTGAAATCACCGCATTCAGGAATTTCCGCCTCTCATCGCTTCCCTCCGTGATGAGGCTGCTGTCGGCAGGGGAAATCATGACCACGGGCAGAAGACCAATGTGTTCGGATAACCTGGAATATTCCTTCTTGTTACGCCTGAACTGCTTCGGTTTTCCCTTCTGGACTCCGCAGTGGATCTTTTCCGGCAGGCCTTCGCGGACGTACTCCCCCTGAATCAGGAAAGATTCCTCCCCGTGCCGTATGTTCTGTGTGTCGATGGAGTTGAAGTAACTCTTGGTCATGGAAAGGTAATATATCGCATCCAGGAGGTTGGTTTTACCGGTCCCGTTATCCCCTACGAAACAATTGATCTTCCCGCTGAAAGATAGCTCGAGCTGGTCGTAATTCTTGAAGTTGACAAGGGAAATCCGGGAAAGGTGCATCTTGGATTCGTTATCCCACAAAAATAGGAAAACCGGGGAGATTCTTTCGTTTTTTTATTCAGGCAAAACCATTACATTTGCGTTGATTTTTACAGAACCCCTTATCAACGGAACAAAATGGCAAAGAAGAAGCATGCTGGAGAGTCGGGATTTGACGGTGTTGAAGGCGCCCTTACGAAAACCGAGCAATTCATCGAGGACAATCAGAAATGGATCGTACGGGTGGTGACAGCCATACTGGTAATTGTGGTGATATTCATCGGCGTAAAGAGATTTTATCTGAATCCACTGGAAGAAGAGGCTCACGGGCAGATGTTCGTCGCCGAACAGTATTTTGAAATCGATTCCTTCAACCTTGCCCTATACGGAGACGGCAACTACTCCGGATTCCTTCAGATCATTGACGATTACGGGATAACCAAGGCCAGCAACCTGGCACAGTATTACGCCGGGATCTCCTTCCTCCGGACGGGACAGTACGAGGACGCCATCGATTACCTGCAGAAATTCAAAGCAAAGGATAAAATGGTGGCCCCCATTGCGACAGGAGCCATCGGGGATGCATATATCGAGCTTGGCGAAACCCGGGAGGGACTTGAACATTACCTGAAGGCAGTCGAGCTTTCCGATAACAAATTCACCACCCCGATGTACCTTATGAAGGCCGGCCTGGTGTACGAGGATCTGGGAGAATACCGTAAAGCCCTGGAACTTTATGAACGCATACGCAGGGATTACCCCGAATTTTCACGCAGCAACAACATAGAGAAATACATTACCCGCAGCCAGTTGCAGTCCTAGCCTATGGCGACAGAGCTCAAGAATCTTTCCGAATACGACCCGGGCGATGTCCCCTCCGGCAAGGGGATGAGAATTGCCATCGTGCGATCCGAATGGAACCATGACATCACTATGGCCCTGCTTGACGGAACCCTTAAGACCCTGCTGAGGCACGGGGTAACCGAAGACAACATCCGCGTCGATCACGTGCCGGGGAGTTTCGAGCTTCCCCTCGGAGCCCGGATGCTGGCGGAAACCGGCGAGTACGATGCCGTCATCTGCCTGGGCTGTGTAATCCAGGGAGAAACCAGGCATTTCGATTTTATCTGCCAGGGAGTTACTCAGGGCATTGTGGACCTGAACCTGCGATACGGCCTGCCGGTCGTCTTCGGCGTACTTACCACGGATACCCTCGAGCAGGCGAGGGACCGGTCAGGGGGAAAACACGGGAACAAGGGGGATGAGGCAGCCATAACCGCCCTCAAAATGGTTCAACTCAGGAGTCTTTTTTAATGTTCAGGGCCTACCTTTTCTTCTTTTTGGGAGGTGTTACGCCACGCTGCCTGGCCATCACTTCAAGCCTTTTCTGAAACCCGCTCTGCTTCTTGGCGGTGGATTTCTTCTGATTGCTCTTGAGCTTCTCACGCAGGGCTTCTTCATCCACGAATTGTTTGACAATCAGGTTCTGACCGAACGTAATAACGTTGGCCAGGAAATAATAATAGGTCAGGGCCGAGGACCAGTTGTTCAGCATGAACATGAACATGATGGGCATAATGTACATCATGCCCTTCATCCCGGGCATCTGGCTCTGAGAGGCGTTGGCCTGGTTGCTGATTCGCATGGTCAGGATGGTCGAAGCCGTCATCAGCAGGGTGAAAAGGCTGATGTGGTCACCGTACATGGGTATGGTGAAAGGAAGGTCCAGGATGGAGTCATAGGTTGAAAGGTCGTGGGCCCATAGAAATCCCTGCTGCCTCAACTCGATGGAAGTCGGGAAGAACCGGAACATGGCGATCAGGATCGGCATCTGCAGCAAGACGGGAAGGCAGCCGCCCAGTGGGCTTACGCCAGCTTTCTTGTACAGGGCCATGGTGGCCTGCTGCCGTTCCATGGCTTTCTCCTTCGGGAACTTTGCATTGATCTCATCGATCTCCGGCTTGAGGGCACGCATCTTTGCCATGGACAAATAGGATCGGTAGGTAAGCGGGAAGAGTACGATCTTGATCAGGATCGTCAGGATGAGGATGATCAGACCGTAACTCCGGATGTAATTATCGAGGAAATTGAAAACCGGTATGATTGCATACTTGTTGATCATCCTGCTGAGCAAACCGCCGAGCCCGACCAGATCCTGCAATTCCATATTATAGGATTTCAGGGTATTGTAATGATTGGGACCGAAATAGAATGTGTATTGTTGATCCAATTCCGCTGCCGGTGCATACGGTATTCCGATTGTGGACTCAAACAGGTAGAGGTAGGTCGGATTTTCATTCAGCTTGGTCGAACGCACAAAGGCATTGGAAAAGCTTTCCTGGGCAATGAATACCGAGGAGAAAAATTGCTGCTTGAAGGCAATCCAGCGGATTTTGGTCGGAACGTCCTTTTCCTGTACCTCCTTCTTGGAGCGCATGGTCAGCCTCTCTACCTCGTCCTGGTAATGCTTCAGGAAAATGGTCGTGTAATTCATTTCGTTCATGCGTCCCATTTCCTGCTGCGGAGCGTAAATATTCCAGTTCAGATCAATGAAATTGTTGCTTGCGGCAAGCAGTTCGCTCATGTTTACAAACTTCAGCTGGAATCCGACGGTGTAGCTTCCGGGTTCCAGGGAATATACGTACTCTATGTAACGGCCGTCCCCTGCAGGCAGCTTCATTGAAAGGCTTGCCGTTCCCTCGCTGGCATCCAGGAAACGCTCCGTTGTTCCAGGGGTGAAATAAAGTTCGTTGGTATTGATGCTGCGGTTCTGTGCGAAAAAGCTCATTCCGAAAACGGTTGAATCCCCATCGAACAGGATCAGGGGGAGGGAATCGTAGGTCCGGTATTCTTTCAGCCGGACCGAATAGGGCCGACCTCCAAGGGTGGATACCCTGAGGCTGATCAGGTCATTCTCCAGGTTTATGAATTCCTTCGATCCCGATGCTGCATCTGCAAATGCACCGTAGACGTCACGCTGCAATTCCGTATCCTCCGGCCGGTCCGGTGCGGATTCCTCTGCAGGGGCAGGCTCATGCCTCCCGGCCTGTGCCTCCTCCTGTTGCTGCATTTCCTTTGTTTTTACCTGTTCCGCCATGGCAATGGAATCCCGGATCCTCTGCATTTCGGCCTGCCTTTCCTGCCTGGAAGTCTTGGTAAAGAGCGAATACCCGATCAGGATAGCCGCTATCAACAACAAGCCGATGATCGTATTTCTGTCCATATCTGTTTGCTTACAACATCCGGTGTTCTTGAGACCGGCTTACTCTATTTGACGTTTTTTATCTCCAATGTTTTTTTCCTTGCAGCGGCATTCTCCATGGAAGCCTTAACAAAGTGCACGAACAGCGGATGCGGTTTCATAACCGTTGAGCTGTACTCCGGGTGGAACTGAACCCCGACGAACCATGGATGATCTTTCAGCTCCATGATTTCCACGAGGTTGCTCTCGGGATTGATCCCCGATGCTATAAACCCCTGCTTCTCGAAAATCTTCAGGTAGTCGTTATTGAACTCATACCGGTGCCGGTGCCGTTCCCGGATGAAGGTCTTCCCGTAGGCCTTGTGCACCCTGGTCCCGGTCTTTATATTACAGGGATATGCCCCCAGCCTCATGGTGCCACCCTTTTCGGTAATGCCCTTCTGCTCCTCCATCAGGTCAATGACCGGGTCCGGCGTCATCCGGTTCATCTCGGTGGAATGCGCCTTGGGATATCCCAGTACGTTCCTGGCAAATTCAACGACGGCGCATTGCATGCCCAGGCATATTCCCAGGAAGGGGATCTGCTCGGTTCGTGCATACCGGGCGGTGAGGATTTTTCCATCTATGCCGCGGTCGCCAAAGCCTGGTGCCACTATGATCCCTTCCTGATCGGCAAGAATCTCCGACACGTTCTCCCGGGTGATGTCTTCTGAATGGATGCAGTTGACTTTTACCCGGCACTTGTATGTCGCTCCGGCATGGCTCAGGGATTCGATGATGGATTTATAGGAATCCGCCAGCTCGACGTATTTCCCGATCAGGCCGATCTGAATGGTTTCTTCGGGCTTCTTCAAACGGTTTACAACTTCGGTCCACGGACCGAGATCCGGAACTTTTTTTTCCTTCAAAGCCAGCTTGCGAACTGCTATCTGATCGAGCTTTTCCTTCTGCATCAGGAGGGGTACCTCGTATATGGTTGAAACATTGATCGATTCGATGACGGAATCGTAATCTACGTTGCAGAAAAGGGCAACTTTCTTGCGAATGTCCCTGGTCAGGTGCTTCTCGGCCCTGAGGACCAGAATGTCCGGCTGGATCCCGTTTTCCAGAAGGACCTTAACGGAATGCTGGGTGGGCTTGGTCTTGAGCTCTCCGGTGGCGGACAGGTAGGGAACCAGGGTAAGGTGAATGAACAGTGTGTTGGTGGGTCCCAGCTCGAATTTCAACTGCCTGACGGCTTCGATATAAGGCAGGGACTCAATGTCGCCTACCGTACCCCCGATCTCGGTCAGCACAACGTCGTATTTCTTGCTTTTCCCCAGCAGCATGATCCGGCGCTTGATCTCATCGGTAATGTGGGGTATGATCTGAACGGTTTTTCCCAGGTAATCGCCCCGGCGCTCCTTGTTGATCACGGATTGATAGATCCTGCCTGTGGTTACGTTATTGGCCTGGCTGGTTGAAATGCCGAGGAAACGCTCGTAATGCCCCAGGTCCAGATCCGTCTCGGCACCGTCTTCCGTAACATAGCATTCGCCGTGTTCATAAGGGTTCAGGGTTCCTGGATCTACGTTGATGTATGGATCGAGTTTCTGAATGGTTACCTTCAATCCCCTTTCCTGAAGCAGCATGGCCAGGGAAGAGGAAACAATTCCCTTTCCCAGCGATGAGGTTACACCGCCCGTTATGAATATGTACTTTGTGGATCCCACCGATTCAGATTTTTAAAATTTCTTTCGTTACCCTAAATTTTCTGATCTGTGTCCAGGCTGTCGATCATTTCTATCTTCTGTTCCAGCAACTTTATGCTTTCCTTTGCCCTGTCGATCCTGGACTGAACCTCCTCGATCATCGATTCGGCATTTTTGGTCTTGGTGAAGAAACCAATGTTGTTCTCCCATAGAACAATATCGTTCTTCAACTGTTGCAGGCGATTCACATAACGTTCCCTCTCCTGGGTAATCTTGGCTTCGGATTTTGGCTTCTGCAGCATATTATCCAGCTTGTTGCGGAACTTCAGCAGGTTTTTCTTGCTTTCGTTAATGTCCAGGTTGTCAAAATGATGGTTTATCAATTTCCGGAACTGTTCCTGGAGCTGCTCCTTTTCCTTGTATGGGACAAATCCGATCTCGGCCCACCTGCGTTGGTACTCGTTCAGGATCTTGAAATTCTCCTCTACGTTATCTTTCATTTCAAGTGATTCCAGTTCCTTCAGGGTCTTTTTCTTTTTTTCCAGGTTTTCCGAGTAGGTCTGGTCAATGTTCTGGTAAAACTCGGATTTGTTTTTGAAGAAATGGTCGCAGGCCGCCCGGAATCGTTTCCAGATGGCTTCGGAATGTTTTTTCGGCACGGGACCGATCTCTTTCCATTTCTTCTGCAGATTAATGAAATCATCCGTGGTTTTTTTCCATTCCGTGCTGTCCTGCAACGCTTCAGCCTGAACGCAGAGATCCGTCTTCAATTGCAGGTTGTTCATCTGCATTTCCTTGTTCTGGGCATAGAATTCACGCTTGCGGTTGAAAAATACATCGCAGGCCCTCCGGAACCTTTCATAGATTTTATTGTTGTCTTTCTTGGGTGCAAAGCCAATGGTTTTCCATACTTTCTGAAGTTCGATAAGCTCCTTGGATTTCTCATCCCACTGTTTGTGGTTTTCAAGCACCATGTTACTGATCTCCTCAGCCTTTTCACAGAGAACGGTCTTCTGTTCCAGATTTTTTTTCTGGGTTTTCTTCAGTTCTTCAAAATGCTCCTGGTGCCTGCGGTTGATCTTGGCAGTGGCCGTTTTGAATCGTTCCCAGATCTCCGACCTCACTTCAACGGGCACCGGACCGATCTCCCTCCACCGGTCATGGTATTTCTGCAGGCTTTTAAACGCATTTACAACGTTGGACTCAAGCAGCAATTCCTCAGCACGCTCGCACAACTGCATTTTCAGCTCCAGGTTCTTTTTGAGGTCAAGGTCCCTGAGTTCCTTGTTAATCTTGATGTAATCGTAAAACCTTTCAACGTGATAATTGTAATTATTCCAGAGGTCTTTCAGGTTCTGCTGGGGAACCAGGCCGATCATCCGCCATTGCCGCTGCAATTCCCTGAATTCGTTAAAGGTTTTGTTTATCGACTCCTTGCGGTTGACCAGTTCCTTGATCTTTTCAATTACCTCGTATTTGCGGTTGAGGTTTTCCTGTTTCTCAAGCTCGAGGTTTTTGTTGTATTCTGTTTTTTGCTCCCGGTACTTTTTAAGGAGAGACTTGAACTTCTCTTCCAGCGCGTCGGGTTGTGACTGGAAGTCCTCGATATCCCCGCCCTCCTCAATGAATTTCTTTCGCCTGTATTCGATCTCAGCTTTGTTCTTTTTATAGAAATTAACCTTGATGTGGTCAACATCCGAACGTATCTCCTGTACATCCTGGTTCTCGATCAGGATCTCGAGCCGGTTGACCAGGTCTTCCCGGCTCAAGTCCGAATAATCGAATTCGGGAATTTCCGTGGATTTGGATTCGGATCCCGTATCGGCCTTCGTTTCCGGGACTTCGGCCTTGATTTCAGTTCCGGCTTTGGTTTCGGATTCTGATTCGGACCCCGATTCAGCTTCTTTTTCCGGGACTTCGGCCTTGATTTCGGTTCCGGATTCAGTTCCGCTTCCGGACCCGGTCTCGGACTCCGAACCGGCTTTGGTTCCAGATTTTTTTGGGATGCCGGACCGGGATTCGGATCCGGGTTTTGCAGATGAGTCTGTAATGGGATCTTCCGCATCCCCTGAAGGCGTGCCGGATGCTTGATCCGAGGATTTCGGTTCCGCTTCCTCCCGGGATGTGTAATCCGCCCCCGCTACCGAGGAATCTTCTTCATTCTCAGTGGTTTCGGGGATGTTTTCTTCCTTCTGCTCAGAAGGATGTGTAGCGGAGTTTTCCTCCTTGGAAGATTCATTCTTTATTTCACCGGATCCACCGGCGAAAGGTCCGTCATGGACCTGGTCGTTGTGTTCCATTACTGCTCAATATCTAGTCGTTTCGGACATTGACATCCTGCGAAAGTAGTTAAATAAGCAGTATGCTCAAAGTTTTTTGGCCATCTTGATTAATTTTACGGAAAACTGAATTTATGAGAATCGACATTCTAACCGCTGTTCCGGAATTGCTTCACAGTCCCATGAACCATTCCATATTGAGTCGGGCAAGGGATAAAAAACTTGTCGAGATACTTATTCACAATCTGCGGGATTATTCCAGAGATAAGCATAATAAAATCGATGATTATGCCTTCAGCGGGGAAGCAGGAATGGTGTTAAGCATTCAGCCCATTGACGATGCCCTGTCCGCCCTCAAGAAAGAGCGAAGCTATCAGGAGATCATATACACCACGCCGGACGGTGAACGCTTCACCCAGCAAACGGCAAACCGGCTGTCAACCTGTGAAAATCTGATATTCCTCTGCGGCCATTACAAGGGTGTGGACCAGCGCGTACGGGACCATCTGGTCACCAGGGAACTGTCCATCGGTGATTATGTGCTGACCGGTGGTGAACTGGCGGCAGCCGTCATGATCGATTCCCTTGTACGCCTGATCCCCGGAGTGCTGAGTGATGAAACCTCCGCGCTGACCGATTCCTTTCAGGATGGACTGCTTTCAGCACCGGTATATACCCGCCCGGCGATTTACAAGGGATGGGAGGTTCCCCGGATATTGATGTCCGGGAATACGGCTGAAATTGAAAAATGGAAATTCGAACAATCCATGGAACGGACCCGGCGTCACAGGCCCGATCTTCTGAAGGACCGTTGACCGGAATGCCGGATTGTTGACAGCCACGCCATCCGGCGGCACCATCCTTACCGGAGGATCTTGCGGACGAAGGCAACCGTGAAATAGGCCACCATGACCAGTCCCACAAAACCAACAAAACTGGAGAACCAGCGTATCGGGCCTGAAGGGTAGAAATCCCCGTAGCCTATCGTAAGGAAGGTGATGGCGCAGTGGTAGAAAGACCTGACCACCACGTTCAGTTTGTCCGGGTCCCCCACCGATGAAACGATATCGGCAGAAGTGAACAGGGTGAGCAGCATGAAGATCCCGCTGAACAGGGTGTACATCACCAGCATGGATATGATCACCCGGAACGGATTGGTCGCGTAATGGCCCACCCAGTCAAAAACAACAAGTTTAAACCAGTATAAGGGGTACATCCAGAGTGCGGAAAGAGGTTTCCCCCGAATGGCTTCCTCCAGTATGGCAATGGATTCAAGCCTCTTGAATTCAAGGTAGGCCTTGTCCTCGTCGTTGTACTGGCCGGTTACGCTGAAATTCTCCTTGAGGGTCCGGAACTGCTCCGCTTTTGACCGTTTGCTGCTGTTCTGCTGTCCCCGGATCAGCTTTTTGACCCGGTTCCTGCTCCAGTCTATATAGATCCTTCCGATCAGCCTCATTCCTGAAAAGTCGATGGTCCTGATATCCAGGTCCCGGTCATAGGGCATCAGATCGATGATATCCCGGGCGATGGTATCGGAAAGGTCGATGTGCCGGCAGCTTACAACCCTCAGGTCAAGGTAATGGTCGAAATGGCATGATTTCAGCGAAAGAGTATTGAAACGCGCGTTGAGGAAGGACACGGTACCAACGTTGAATACTGCACGGTCGAAGCTGGCATCCGCACGGTCGTATTCCGCCAGTTCGAAATCGAGTATGCCTTCCCCGAACACCGTTCGCTTAAAGCTTATTTTACCTTCTTTCAGTTCGCTGGCCTCGAAGGTTACGTCCCCATCGCCGAATACCGCCCGGTTGAAATTCACCCTTCCGGTCATGAATTCCGCAGTACGGAAATCCACCCTCCCGTCACCGAATTCCGTGCGCTCAAATGAGATATCCCCTTCCCGGAACTTGACATAGTGGAAATCCACTTTCCCGGTTCCGAACCTTGCCACCTTGAAAGAAACGTTCCCGTTTCCGAACCGGGTATTGATGAAGGATACATCCCCGTCCCCGAAATCTGCATTGGTGAAATTCTTATCGCCCTCCCCGAAGGAAGCATCCTGGAAATCCTTCATCCCTGTACCGAATACGGCGTTCTTGAAACTAATGTCTCCGCCGGAGGCATCCAGATTGGTGAGGTTAAAGTGCCCGGAAGGCAGGTGTACATGAGTGAAATCAAGTCCCCCGCCGGATATCCTGGAAGCATGCATGTTCAGGCTTCCCCTGGCAAAATAAGCCTCCTCGAAACTTACTCCCCCCGTAAATTCCACGAATTCCAGCTCAATCAATGATTTGCAGTCGAAGAATGCAGACCGTGCCGAGAAATCCTTTACCCGGATGTATTCCTTCCGGTCCAGGCTGTGCTTATCCCGGTAGTCGTTCATGGAGAGATGATTGATGTAGCAATGGTCCAGCGTCAGGGCTTCCCCGCGATGAACCGTGTCGAGTATTTCGCCCGGTTCGATGTAACCCAGCTCCTGAACGGACTCCTGCAGGCCATCCGGGGAATGGAAGGTAAGGACGGCGGTCTTCTGATATTTCTTGCCGTCCGGTGAGGTAAATTTCAGGTTCTTTATTTCAAGCTTGAAATCGGCAAATTCTGAAAACATGGTCGGTAAGGGTTCATTCCGTATACAAATATAACCTTATCTCTGACAAATCCCTCTGTAAGGGCAATTCCTGCAGGTTTCCTCCTGACCGGTCTGGACGAACGCCTCCGAGGGATCAAAAAGCCGGCCCAGGATGCGTTCAAGGGTTTCCGTAAACTCATGATCCAGTTCGGAATAATCCCATATCGGGGTATTCTTCTTCGCCGTACCGATGCCGAAATGATACCTGAATCCCGGGTTGTAGATCTCTCTTACAAGGTAAACGCCCGGGGTGACGGGCAGGTCTCGGGCATTGCCGGCTGAGGCAAAGAGCTTTGCATATAAAAAAGTCTGGAAGGCGGCCCGGTTCCGGTTTTTACGTTCCGTTTCAAAAAGTGCAGCGACCGAGGGGAAATACATGCTCCCGCTGCCCGTTTTGTAATCCAGAACCCGGTATGCTCTGTCCAACTGGTCGATCCGGTCGATCTTTCCTCCTATGCTTACACCGAGGTTTTGTCCGCCGGACCGGACCCTCAGCTGCATGGTACGTCTCTGTTCCAGGGCGTGAATTCGGATCGGGCAATATTCGGCATCCTTCTCGAGGATCCGCCTTGCGTAGCTGTAGATGATCTCGCGGATGATCCTGTTCCTTCCCCCGGGCTCCAGATCGGCAGACCCGAACAGGACTTCCCGGAATGCATCGTCAATGGACCGGTAAACATCACCGGGATTGGACAGGATGTTCTTCAGGTCTTGCGCCTGTACCGGATTTTCCAGCGAGCCGTATACGGTCCTGACGGATTCATGGAGCAGGGTTCCGAAGAGGGCGGGATCCACCTCTTCCTTCAACTCAAGGGGCTCTCGGATGCCTGCCACGTAATTGAAATAAAACTGGAGGGGGCAATCGATGAAAATGTTCAGGGCGCTGGGGGAAAGATAGCCGGCCTCCCCGTTACCCCGGCAATATTCCATCAGCCTTTTCATGACCGGCTCCGTTTTTTCGACTCGTATGGGACCGGCGGTTGTGGACTGAACATCGAATCCCGCCGACCATTCCCTGATGCGGAAGGCCGGTGAATATCTCAGCTGGTAAATGTACCTGGATTTCTCACCGCTGTTGAGTCCCTCGGACTTGTTGTTGTAGATCAGGTGTATTTCGCCGGGACGCTGGATCAGCCGGTAGAAATAATACGCATATATGGCATCCCGGTATTCGAGGGTGGGAAGTCCGAAACCCAACCTCAGGTTATGGGGGATAAAACTCTGGGTGCCGACCGTCCTGGGGAATGCACCTTCGTTCATGGAAAGAACGATAATCCGGTCAAAATCCAGGACTCGCGTTTCCAGTACACCCATGACCTGTATGCCTGCAAGGGGCTCCCCGCTGAAGGGGATCCGGGTGCGCTGGAGAAACCTGTGGAAAAGACGCAGGAAGGTGGGCAGGCTGTAGTTCAGTTCGAGCCTGCCGAAAACATCCTTCAAACGCTTGATCCTGGTATAGATCCGGTAAATAAATTCCAGTTCCATAGCGGGAACCTGTTGTTTATCTTCCGGGTCTTCCCCCCAGCCTGTGATCAGTTCCAGTACGGCAAGCAAATAGTCCGCGATATCCCCCGGTTCCTCTATCCGGCGGAAGACCTGTTCGAAAAGGCGATTCCTTGCCAGGCTGTCCTGGGAGACGTATATAAGGTTCTTTTCGTGGATCTCACGTACCAGGTCTTCTGCATCCAACCTGTGCTGAAAACGGATGTACTGATGTTGCAGAACCGGCAGCACATTCCTGCAATAGAATCCGCTGCTCCCTCCTTCTCCTTTTCTCAGGTTTCCCTGCATGTTGATCAGGTGTTCGATCAGGCTGAATACCGGGGTTGCAATCACGGGATATCCCATGGTCACGTTTATCTCGTCCAGGTTATCCGGCAGGGCATTCAGGACGGGGATCAGCAATTCCTCATCGGCCAGAACGATGGCTGTTTCCTCGCCGGGGATTCTCGTCTCCGCGGCTTTTTCGAGAATCTGGTGGACAAGCTGTGCCTGCCCGGCGTCCGACGGAATGGAGTATACCCGGACGTTTTTTTCTCCTTCCGCAAGGCTCTCCCTTTTAAAGCGGGCTCCTGAATCCCGGAAAACCGAAAGGTCCTCCCGGATGAACCGTCCCGCCTCGTGCATTTCGTTACCGAGATAATGCTCGTCGTAATCCCAGTAAAAACTTGCCCTGTCCGACTCCTGCAGGTGCCGGAATAATTTCTGTTCACATGGATTGAGAGCATTGAAACCGATAAAAACAAAGCTGGAAAACGACAGTCCGGAAAGTCCCGCCAAGGGGATCCGTTCTGCTACGTTCCGGTATATCATACCTTCGTATCCGGCTCCCATACCGAGAAGCATTTCACGGAGTCTCTCGTATACCGGATTCAGCAGGTTCCACACCTGGAGAAACTGTTGCTTCTGTTCGCTGCTGCGCCCGTTGCCGAAGGTGCTCCAGAATTGGCGGATATGTTCCAGCTGCCGCGGGGTCAGGTAATCGAAGGAGCCCTCAATTTCCTTCAGATCTGCCAGGTTCCGGAACAGGTCTCCTGCATTCACCAGGTACTTGTCCACCTCGTCGAAATCGTTCAGCATGACCTCTCCCCAGAAAATGAACTCGTCGAAGCTTTCCTCCCCTCCCCGTATTTCCAGATAGACTTTGAAGAGCAGGCTGATCAGTTCCAGGTCATCGGCATATTCCAGATCGGACAGCCGGGCCATCAGATCCTGTATGGTATAAATGGCGGGCGACCATACCGGCTGGTCCAGGCTTTCCCCCAGGTACTTGTTGAAGAACAGGCCGGCCCTGCGGTTGGGAAAGACCAGGCACAGCTCTTCCATCCTCCTGCCGAACCTGCGGTGAAGGTCCTCTGCAACCTCTTTTAAAAACGGTATCATGACGGTTTATACCTCCTTCCCTGCCAGGTATCCCTTTCTTCGAGCATTTTTTCGAACTTACCGAGTATCCGGTCATAGCGCATCCCCCAGGATCCTGCAAGCAGGTAGCCCGGGTTCACCTCGCCCGCTATCCGTTCGATCACGAATTCCGGATTAAGCCGTTCGATCATCCCCAGCATAAGCTCGAGGTATTCATCCAGGGTAAACAGCCGGAAAGCCCCGGGGTCTGCCCCGTACTCCCTCGCCATGCTCGTATTTCGTACGATCTGCAACTGGTGGAATTTTACGTTCTGTATCGGCAGGCCGGAAATGATCGCGGCCTGGTCGAGAATTTCGGAATCCGTTTCACCGGGAAGGCCGATGATAAAATGCGCTCCCTGCCTAATACCCCGGGCGGATGTCATTTGAAGGGCCCGAAGCGAATCCTCGAAGCTGTGTCCCCGGTTCACCTTTCGCAGGGTTGAATCGTAACAGGATTCCAGTCCGTATTCGATGATCACATAGTGTGCCCTCGAAAGGCCGGCTACATAGTCCAGGATCTCCTCGTTAACCGCATCCGGCCGGGTCCCGATGGCCAGTCCGACGACATCCTCCCTCTGCAGCGCTTCCCCGTACCGGGCCTTCAGTACATCCAGGGAATCATACGTATTGGTATAAGCCTGGAAATAGGCCAGGTAGCCCATGGTCCGGGGGTAGCGTC
>CAZNQG010000081.1:0-15637 GCA_964575235.1 uncultured Bacteroides sp. | reverse complement strand
ACCCGATCGATTCTATCAAACTAAGGTATTTTGATGCCTTCGGGGCCACCGGCTACGAGGTACAGGTCTATGCATGGGATCCACCGAAGAAAGACTGGTATTCCTTCAAGGTACGCAAGAACGGGAAACTCCTCACGGATACCCTGTACGAATTGATCGTCCAGAACGATGATTTCTTCAACGGTAACTATACCTGGGGAATCACCTCCCAGTTCCTGAGCAATGAAAAACCCGATGAAGTGGTAAGGATAGGGGATATCATTACCTTCGAGATTAACGGGATCACGGAGGAATACTATAAATACATCATCGAGGCCCAGAGCCAGATCTCTACGCAGACCCCCCTGTTCAGCGGTCCCCCCGCCAACATCCGGACCAACCTGAACAATAATGCCATCGGTTTCTTTACCGCCTACTCCGTTCAATACAGCAGCACCATCGCCACTGCTGATGTGGTTGACGGCGGTGTACAGCGATGAAGAGAATGAAAATTCCGTCTGATGGTGTTATTGCCAAAGGAGCCTCTATTTTGTGGTTACTGCCACAAAATGCAGCGACGTGGCAATAACACCGGAAGACGGTACTTAGTACAGATGGACCTGGCTGCGGCGCATCACCATGATCTCGGGCTTTCCTTCGAAGGTGCTCACCAGGCCGGTTACCCAGATGTATCTGCCCCCGAAGAACCTTTCCGGATTCCGGTGAAAACGCCGGGCATCCCTTCCGGACAGGATTACCGTAAAATCATGGTAGGGGTAAGCTCCGCCGAAGTACAGATGGTATTCATCGTTGGCCCAGGAGTACCATACCTCATCCACCCTACCATAGACGTTCCGGACCTCTCCGATGTGGAACCATGCCCTGTAGGCGGGGACCGTAACGATCCGGTATCCTACCGGGTAATACCAGTAGCGGAATTCCGGATAAAGGATCCTGTACTCCCTGAACATACGGTGGGTCCAGATCACATCGACATGGCTCGGGGACCGGTAATTGTGAACCTTCTTAAATCTAACCGGCGCGTGATTCGAAACACCGCGTACCTTTCTTACGGGTGTCCGGTTGGGCGTGGTATAATGCTTCCGTTGCTCCTCATGGCGGGCATGGCTCGGCGTTCCGGGCTTCCGGTTATGCTTCCGGACCTCCATTTCCCTTGAACCCGTGTTATCCCTCTTTACCACACCCGGGTTTTTCCTGCCATTCGTTGCAGGACGCTTATACATCGCGGTGCTTCCGGGAGCGGGCTTGCGTTCGGCCTTCCTGACCGCACCGGCAGTCCTGTTCCCGGGCGAGTTTGCGTTTCCCCTGATCCTTGTCTGATCGTTATTCTGATTCCTGACGGCAGGCTGCCTTGCAGCCGCCTCACTCTTGTGATTCTGTATCTTTTGCCTTGCACGATCCCTTGATTCGTGCTGACCAAAGGCAGTAACCGCCAAGAGCAGTATCCCTGTTAAAATCGCTGACCTTTTCATGGCTCTTATGTATTTGCGGTTTATCTGACTAAAATGGTGCAAAATGTTTGCCAAACTTTATTACTATGCTGTAATATTCAGGTAACCAATTTACCCCGGATTTGATGCTTCGGTTTTTCATTCGTGTAATGATAAATGCCTTTCATCCTGTATTATGTAATATTCACATTTTTGTTAATTTTACCACTCAGGCAGCAAGCCAGCATGGACTATTTAAAGGAAATAGCACTGGAACAGGATCTTATCGCTAAGATCAGCGAGCAGAAGGATAAGATCGAATGGCAGCAAAAGGAACTGGGGGAAAGCCTGGAGTATGCCAGTTCGATCCAAAGTGCCCTGCTGCCCGACCTGAGGTATTTCAGCAAAATTTTCCCCGATAATTTCGTTCTTTTCAAGCCGAGGGACATTGTGAGCGGCGATTTCTACTGGTATGCCCGGAAGGGAAACAGGGTGGCCGTAACCGCCGCAGATTGCACGGGTCATGGCGTACCCGGTGCCTTCATGAGCATGCTCGGCATATCCTTCCTGAATGAAATCGTCAGCAAATGCATACCCAGGGCCAACACCATCCTGAACCGGCTCAGGGAAAATGTGATGAAGGCCCTTCACCAGACCGGTGATATACATGAAAACAAGGACGGGATGGACATTGCGCTCTGTGTCTTCGATCTTGAAGATATGGTTATGGAGTACTCGGGAGCCTTCAATCCCCTTTACCTGATCCACAAGGGCGAACTCCACGAGATCCGGGGCGATAAGATGCCGATCGGCATCAATGCCGTTGTGGAAAGGTCTTTTACCAATCACACCATAAAGCTCAGGAAAGGCGATCTGGTTTACCTTTTCTCGGATGGTTACGCCGACCAGTTCGGGGGACCGGATGATAAAAAGTTCAAATACAGCGCACTGAAAGAACTGCTGTTAAAGACCCACCTCAAACCCATGGAAGCTCAAAAGAAAGAAATTGAGCGCACCTTATTGCGCTGGAAGGGGGGTTACGAACAGGTGGATGACATCCTGCTTGTTGGACTTAAAATCTGAGGCCGGATGTGGTTCAAGAAATTCAGAATAAAAAACTACCGGTCCATTATCGATACCGGCTGGCACGAACTCGCATCGGATAACATCACGGGACTCATCGGCCAGAACGAATCGGGAAAAACCTCCATCCTGGAGGCCCTGAACAGCTTTTATAACGGTATCATTTTTGACGATATTCTCCGCAGCGACCTGAGCCTTCCTGAAGTTGCGTGTTCTTTCAGCATATCGAAGGATGAACTGAAGGATTTCTTCTCGGAAAAAAAGATCCCGGAAAAGATACATGAGATCATAAAAAAATCCGGGATGATCACTCTCACCCGGACCTGGAACAACGACCGATCAAGCTATCTCAGTTTCGGGGATGACGAGATCAAGGAGTATTACAAGGAGATGGAAGACAGCGCGCGGGTTCGGGATGAAAAAACAATGGAGGAGCTGCATCATGTGATCGGGGAAGCCAAAAAAGCCGAGGAGGAACTCGGAATTATCCTGACGGAAAAGGAGGAAACCCAGAAAGACCTGCACGCACTGGCCCCCAAGCTTTCGCGGGCCAGGAAGGAAGAAGAAAAAACCCCGACAAAGGAAACCTCGAATCATTTGAAGAAACTTTTGCTGGAGGAAGAACGGCTGAACAAGCGCCTGGACAAAAAGAAGGCTACCATCGAATCCCGCTCCCAGAAACTTACGGAGCTCTCCGATAAATCAAGGTATGCCCAGTTATGCCTGGAGACCCTGGATGAACTCGAGGAGGCCAGATTGCTGTGGGAAGCCTCCTATAAGGAACTCTCGGACCTTCAATACTATTTCGACAGCCTGCAAACCGAAAGGGAGATGAAGGGCATAAAGGGAAGGCTCGATATGGCCAATACCCAGCATCTTGAAAACGATAAAAAGCTTGAAAAGGCAAGGAACCGGGCAAAATTCAGGCTGGCCGTAACATCCAGGATACTGAAGGGGATGGACCCTTCGGAGGCAGAGGATCTTGTTGATAAGGAGATCCGTAAGCAGGCTGCCTATTATACGGAATCGGAACTGGCCGACGAATCCTTCAAGCATATTCCCATATTCGAACTTTTCGAGGACTTCAGCAGCCTCCTGCCCAACCGGATTGATCTCGAGGACATTTTCACCCTGAACAGCAACGTGGAAGGTTTCAAGGCCGCCCGGAACTTCCTGGTAGTCTCCGGCTTGAAGGCGACCTTTTTCGAAGAAAGGAACAGCCGCATCCTGAAGCAGAAGATCGAGAAACTGAACAACGAAATATCGTTGAACTTCCAGGATTACTGGCGGCAAAGCCTGGGCAAGGACAACAAGATCAAAATCCATTTTGAACTGGAACATTACGACAACAGCCACCCGGATAAAATGGGCAAACCCTACCTGGAATTCTGGATCAAGGATGAACAGGAGAGGCTATACCCGAAACAGCGCAGCCGGGGTGTCCGCTGGTTTCTCTCGTTCTACCTTGAGCTGAAGGCCAATGCCATTGAGAACAAAAAACAATCCAGGGTGTTTTTGATCGACGAACCCGGGCTCAGCCTCCATGCCAGGGCACAGGAGGATGTCCTGTCGGTTTTCGAGGACATCAAGGAGGACATCCAGATCATTTATTCAACCCATTCACCGCACCTGGTGAACATCAATAAGCTCTACCGCCTGCTCGCGGTGCAGCGGGCTGTGGAGGACGACATGAAGAGCGAGACGGTAATCATTGATCCCAGGTCATTGAACGAAGCTTCCACCGACACCCTTTCGCCGATCTATACACTGATGGGAACCAAGCTCAGCGACCATCAGTTCGTTAAGAAAAAGAACAACGTGATCGTCGAGGATACCCCCACGTATTATTACCTGAGTACGATCTTCAACCTGGCCGGTTACAAGAAGGAGCTGTATTTCCTGCCGGCAACGGATGTGGACAACGTTCCCACACTGGTAAACCTGCTCATGGGCTGGAGGCTTGAATTCATCGTGCTTCTGGATGACGACCCGGACGGAAACAGGATCTACCGCGAGCTGAGGAGGAACCATTTCAACAACGACGATGAAGCGGCCTCCCAGAAGATCCTGCGTCTGGAATCCATGGGGAGCATCGAGGACATTTTCTCGACGATCGATTTCAAGAATTTTGTCCTCCACCAGAGAGTCGGGATCACCGAATCCAATTCACAATACATCGAGATGAAAGAACTCTCCAGGGCAAAGCTGGCTGCCGACTTCATACTGGATGTCCAGAACAATAAGGTGAAGCTGGAAGATTTCGACGATGAAACCATCGACAACATCCAGCGGTTGATCCGCTTGCTGGACGGCTCCCTGACCTGATCCGACCCTCAGTACCGGATGATTTTTTCCACCTCGTTCCGGCCAAGGTAGCTCCGGATGATCTGGTGTACATCCCGGTTGTCCTCGTATATTCGGATGCAGTCCCTGATGTCGTCCAGGTGCAGGTAATTTGCATCGGTACTGAGGAATCCGAAGCCGATGTACTTCCCGTTCTCGACCTGCACTACCGAGCGCTCGGTTTCACGCCGTCCCTTGTCTATGATAAGCATGTTCTTCTGATGGTAATAGAACGCGCTCAGGGCTTTCATCACCCTCTTGTTGTAAATTTCGGCCGGTTCCTTGCCGATGCAGGCGCCGTTGCATTGCCGGATTTCGTAATGGAAACATGCTCCGTCGGTATCATACATGCCGCAAAGTTTCTGGCAGAGCCAGTGCCGCTCGATCATTCTGGCAAGCACGTTTATGCCTTCGGATTTATTTTGAAAACAGGTTTCGGGATTCTGGTTAATGCGGTTTGCCGTTTTATCCAGTTCGAGACGGTAATAACCCCGGGAATCCTTCCGGGCGTACAGTCCGTAATGCATGATCCTGCGTTTCTGCGCCCGGTTGAAACGCGGCCCGTGCTTTTTGATCTCGCTTGATTCAACCAGGAGCGCGATAAGCTCGCTTCCGGTCAGTTCATAGTCGATCCCTGCAATACTTTCCTTCATTTCGATGGACCGCCTGGACCCGTTGTTGTTCAAATGGCTCAGGATTCTTTTCCGGATGTTCTTGCTTTTACCGATGTAGATCACCTGGTTCTGGTCGTTCAGGAAATAATAGACGCCTGTTTCCTCCGGAATCTGTTCCAGCATGCCCGGGTCGAGATCGGGGTGCAGGTTTTTCAGGTTGGCGGATATGGAATCCTGCAGCACATTTTCCTGTCCCGCGTCCCCTGACTTTTTCAGCAGGAGTTTCAGCAATTCTACCGTAGCCATGGCATCGCCGGCGGCTCGGTGCCGGTTCTCAATCCCGATACCGAGCTGGGCGCATAGACTTCCAAGGCTGTAGGAAGCATAACCCGGGAACAGTTTTCGGCTGAGCCTGAGGGTGCAGATGTTTTTCCGGCTGAAGTCATACCCGAGGCTTTTGAATTCCGATTTAATGAATTTGTAGTCGAAACTGGCGTTATGGGCAACCAGGATCCGGTCCTTCGTTATTTCGACGATCTGCCTGGCAATCTCGAAGAACCTGGGGGCATCTTCCACCATTTCATTGGAAATGCCGGTAAGGGCCGTGATGTAATGAGGTATATTCCTCTCGGGATTCACCAGTGAGATGAATTCATCCAAGATCCTGCTTCCATCGAAGATGTAGATGGCTATCTCGGTGATCCTGTCCGCAGCGGGACTGCCACCGGTGGTCTCTATGTCGACGATTGCATACAAAGCGATCGGCTTTGAGCGGCAGATTACAAAGATGATGATTCGAGGGATAAGATGAAAACCCAGATATGAACAGTTTTTCAGCCGGAAGGAATGGGCAGGGGGATGTCGCTTAACACAACCTTCCAGTTCATGGTGCTGAATCTTCTCGGGTAAATCCCAAGGAGATTGGTTCCGGCATAACCCAGCAGGAGATCGAAAACCAGGACCGTGGCACCGACGAAAATTCCGTTTGGCATAGCCCATGCTATTCCCCCCAGGATGTAATACAGGGCCGGAACCAGAACGATTCCCGCCCCGATGGTCAGTCCAACCCCGATGGCCTTTTCCCTGGGACTGCGAATCACGAAGCCTGCGATCATCATAATATCATCCGGATCGATCACCTTTTCCTCAACGATCAATGCCGTATCCCCCGAGATTCGTACCATGCCCTTCGCCCTGACCCCATCAAAGGTCCTGACCAGGACCGGTTTGTCCGTGCGGATAGTCCTGGATTTATCCGGATTGATCTTATGTTCCATGCGGATACCCTGGCCGAACAGGTTTGTGCCGAGCAACAGCAGCAGGGCGGTATATAGGACGTTGCGATGCATGATAAATCGCTCATAAACATACATAAAAATCGAAAATAATGTATGCTGTATGCAAGCCGCTTTTTGTCGGTTGACTTGTTCCACAATAAGTCATAAATTTATACTGACGAAGCAATCGGTCAGGTTTCCATACCATCATTACCTGCCAAAACCCCGGTATTATGAAAAATGCAATATTCATTACCCTGATCTGCATGGTCCTGATTATGACGGCCTGCGAGCAGAAGGTGGATTACGAAGCAGAAGCCAAGGCCATCAAGGAAGTGATCATGCAGGAGACAAACAGTTTTGCAGCCCAGGATTTTCCAGGCGTGGCAGCTTGTTATGTAAGGGATTCGACTGCGATCCGGATGTCGACCGGTGCCGAAGGGCACAAGGCATGGGTCGGCTGGGATGAAAAACTGGAGCCCTATTTTAAGAGGGCTGCCGAAGCCGACTGGTCGGACTTCGAAATCCTTGATCGGAATTGGACCAACTGGAAGATCAAGGTCTACCCGAAATCCGCCTGGGCGGTATACAACCAGCAAACGCATTTCTCTTACATGGGAGAGGAAGATACTGCCGTATCATGCGAAATACGCATTCTGGAGAAGGAAGGAGGCAAGTGGAAGATCGTGATGCTCCACTGGATCGATCTTGTTTCCTTCGAGGAAGCAAAGAAAGAACCGGAGGAGGCCGTTGAATAATCACCGGGCATTGTTTCCGGTCTCTCACATAAGTTCCTTACCGGATGATCATTTTAACGATCCGGAATCCATCCGCTGTGGTTAGTTTCAGCAGGTAAATGCCTGAGCCGAGTCCATCCCGGTTGAATTCAAACGTGTGAACGCCTGCCGTTCGGGTTCCGTTTTCCAGTTCCCGGAGCCTCTTTCCATCGAGTCCGCAGACCGACAGGTTGACGGGAGAATCATCCGCCAGCCTGTACACGATCCGGGTGGTACGTTCAAAGGGATTGGGATGGTTTGCCAGCGCGAGGCCTTCTCCGAAAACATAGGGTACGTTCACATTGCTTCCCAGGGTAATGGACCGGCATTCCTCGTAGTTGTCCGTGGTGATGGGATTGGAGACCTCGAAACAAACCTCGAATTCCTCATACGGGTCATCCATGGTATAAACATGCGTTGGATTCAGGCTGGTTGAATCCACATCCCCGTCCCCGAATGTCCACTTAAGCTTGGATCCGTCCCCGAGTGATACCCCGATGAAGTCAACCGGGTAGGTATCCGCTTTTTTGGTATTGCTTGTGGTGTCGTAAATAAAGTCAGCCCGGATTCCCTGGTTGCCCTGGCTGACATTGACCAGTTTTATCGCCGAGTGTGCGCAGCCCGTTGCGGAATTCCGTATATCGAGCCGGACCGTGTAGTACCCTGGTTCGCTGAAGGTATGCACGGGATTCTGCTGGCTGGAGGTGGAGCCGTCCTCGAAATCCCAGTTCCAGGAATCGGGAGTTCCGAAGGACTTGTCCTTGAAGGTCGCCGTGCGGCTTACCGAGTCGACCGAAAACATGAATCCCGCCATGCAGCTTTCGGCCTCGGTGGATGCAACCTGGATCTGTTTGCACCATGTATCGGAGTACCCTGCGGAATTGACCACGGTCAGGCATACCCAGTAGTTTTTACTTTGGTCATAGAGGTGAACCGGGTTGGTTTCGGGGGAGGTGTTACCGTCGCCGAAATCCCACAGGTGCGATGAGATATCCCCCTGGGCCTTTGAGGTAAACTTTACCTCCCTTGTCTCCAGGTCGGCCCTGTAGATGAAATCAGCCATGCAGTCCATTCCCTGACTGCCGATCAGCACCACATCCTCGTAGTAATCCATGCAACCGTTCAGGCTGTCAAACGTGTTCAGTCCAACCGAATAATACCCGGGGGCCGGGAATTTGTGTACCGGGTTTTCCGCTTCGGTCATGTAACCGTCCCCGAAGATCCACAGGAGGTCTGTGGCCGTCCCCATGACGTTGCTCAGGAAGTACACCTCGTTGCTGGCCGAATCAACGAAGTAGTCGAATTCCGCACTGCAGTCTATTTTTCCTACCTGGACTTCCTCCTGGTGGTAATCCATGCATTGGCCGGATTCATCGATCACCGTCAGGGAAACGTTGTAGCGTCCCGCCTGGGCGTACGTGTGGGTGAATCCGTCGTCGGAAGAGTATGTTCCGTCATCCAGGTTCCAGAAATACTCGGCTATCGTTCCTCTTGCGCGCTGCAGGAACTCGACCGTTCTGCTCGCCGGGTCAACGGTATAGGTGAAATCGGACTTACAGTCGATACCGCCCACCTGGACCCATTCCGAACGTGAATCAAAGCAATTATTCGCGTTGTCCCTCACGGATAACTTCACGAGGTACATTCCCGAATCCGCATAGGCGTGGCTCGGGCTTTTTTTACTGCTCGTAACCCCGTCACCGAAATCCCAGAACCAGGAGGTGATGGTTCCGGTTGAGAGGTCGGTCATCCGGATTTGCCTTGTGGATTCATCGATGAAGTAGGAGAAATCCGCCCGGACATTGCATGCCGGGGTTCCCACCTGTATCACCCTGCAAAGTTCATCCCGGCTGCCGGAAACTTCATTCCAGGCAATCAGGCAGACGGTATACTTGCCCGCCTTGCTGTACCGGTGCACGGTATCCTGGCCCATATGGACGCTGCCATCGCCGAAGGTCCAGTACCACGAGGTTATGTCCCCTGTGGAATGATCCGAGAACATAACTTTCCGGGTAACGGGATCGACGAAATAGGTAAAGTCCGCCTTGACTTCCACGCTTCCCACCGTAATGTCCAGGCAGAATTTGCTCTGGCAGCCGGTAGCCTGGTCCAGCGAGTTCAGGCAAACCTCATAATGCCCCGGTTCGGGGAAGGTGTGGACCGGATCCTTCAGGGTCGAGGTCTTTCCGTCGCCGAAGTTCCAGTACCACCGGTCCGCCGCGCCCTGGGTGGTATTGGTGAAATGCACCTTGTTCGCATCCAGGCTGTCGAACAGGAATCCGAATTCCGCCGAGCAGTCCATGGTGCCGGCCTCGATCTTCTTGCATTCTTCAACCATGCAGTCCCCCGCACTGTTCATCCCCATGAGGCAGACGTTGTAAAGTCCCGGGTAGGAGTAGGTGTGGGTGGGACTGACCGCCTCCGAAACGGACCCGTCGCCGAACTGCCAGTTGTACTGGTCCGCACCGGACAGGTTGGTGAAGGTGACCGTGCTCCCGTCGACCGAATAGCTGAAATCGACGGAGAAACCGCAGAGGTCAAAGGTATCCAGTATCTCGATGGACTCGAATATTTCCGTGCCCCTTGAATCGCTCACCGTCACGGTGTAATTGCCCGCCGCAAGCATCGTGAGGTCTTCCATAAAGGCCCCGTTGCTCCAGTTGTAGAAATAGGGCGGAGCTCCCCCCGTAACGCTCAGGTCGACGGATCCGTCAACGGCTCCCGATGCGCTTACATCGGTTTTGATATAGGTCAGTGCAAGTGCGTCCGGTATCAGCATTAGGATATTGTAGGAGAACAGGTCCACCGTGCTGTTCGTCAGAACCGCCGGTTCGATGGAAAGCTGCAGATCCGAAACCGTATCCGCGAAATCGGTGCCGTCGAAGGTAAGGTGCAGCAACAGGCTGTCCGCTGTGGTGGAGGTGAGGCTTCCGATGCTGAGTCCCCCGGGCGCATTCACCAGGGAGAAGTTGGCCGGCACCAGGGTCAGGTGGTTGATAAACGATTCGTTCGCCAGCCGGGCCGTCAGGATGCGCCCGTCCAGGTGCTTCTCGATCAGGACCGAATCCGCCGCGACCAGCAGCTGTGCCATAGTGGCCGAGATCCGGAGGGAATTCGGGTCCAGCGCGGTAAAGGCGGTACTCTGATTGCCGACTGCATCGTTCATTACGATGCTGATGGCCAGGGTTGCTGAATCCACGTCCGGGTCCCCGAACGCAATGATGTATTCAAGGGTATAGGTGCTGTCCCCGTTATCGGTGTAACTCACATTCGCATTGCCGGCCGAAACCCCGTTCACCGTGCTGATGTCGTCGAGCAAATAAGCCGTTGAATCGCACCGCACCCTTATCCGTATCGTATCTCCAGACATCAGTAGGGATTCCGTGTTAAGGAGGGTTGCCTGGAGAACAACCGGCCTGCGGGAATCGATCGGGTCGTTGGACTGGGAAATGAAACCGTTGAAAAGGTTTCCCGGCAGTGCATCGCCCATCAGCTGGAGATCGCTGACGGGGATGTCCTCAGCGGCCAGGAATTCGGCGCCGCCTTCGGTAACCTGGATACTGGCCGTATAGGTCGTGTTGTTGAGCCTCACCAGGTTGCTGAGGGGGTACTGCCCAATGGTTCCCGACAGGAGGGTGTATACCATTCCCTGGTCGTCTTCCACCGTGATGGTAACGGGCACATTGTCCCCGATCTTCATGGGAGTATCCGGGATGCTGACATCGAGTACCTGGGGTCCCTCGGCCTCGACGCTGGCCAGTATGGTAAGGTTGTTGGAAGACAGGTACCCCGACGGGGTTTCGAGCAGGGTGCCCGCGTTGATATCGATGTGGAAGTTGGTCACATCCGTGTCGAAATCGGTGCCGTCGAAGGCAAGTGAGATCTGGGCCTCGGTCGGGAGTATACCTACAACGGATTCAATACTCGTTCCCACCGGGGCGTTGACAAGGTTGAAGTCTGCTGGCGCAATGCTGGCATAGTCCTCAAATGTTTCATACGTCAGGACCAGGTCGATGTATCGCCAGTCGAGGCTCTGCTCGGTGAGAATGGAGTCGGAATTTATGGTTGCCGTGGGTACTTCCACGTGGGCTGTAATGGTGATGGGTTCCGAGGTGAGTCCGCCGGGGGACTGAACCATTTGAATGTAATCGATGTATATACGGAAGTTGGTTGAATCGGCATCGAAGTCCGTGAAATCGAAGCTCAGGGTGAGCTCGGCTTCGGATGAATCCAGCGCCACAGCCGATGCGATGGACAGTCCCGCGGGCGCATTCTGCAGGCTGAAGTCGAACGGGCCGAGGGCCCCGGGGTTTACGAACCACTCATCCGTCAGCTTGAGGTTCAGTATCCTGCCGTCCAGGGTGGTTTCCTCCAGGGGAATGTCCGGGGTCAGGATTGCGGTGGGAACCTCCGGATAGGCCGTAATGGGTAAAACATCTGTAGTTTTGGTCAATCCGGATTTCATGGCCGCCGGCTGCAGTTCCACGTAGAAATTCGTGCTATCCGTGTCAAAATCCGTGTACATCCAGTCCAGCGTCAGCTCCACGATAAAATTGTTAACCCGGTTTACGCTTTCGATAAACAGTCCCACAGGCGCATTTACCAGAAGAAACATACCTGGATCCAGCAATGTATATAGTGTATCGCTGTCGGTCACGGTTATGGTCAGGACGCGCCCGTCCAGGGTGTATTCTTCAAGTGGAAGGTCCGGCGTTATGGCGTACTGGGACCAGGAAGAGGTTGCGATCAAAAGTAGCGTAAGAAGGATCAGAAGGCCTTTCAACCGGTTCATGGCGGATTGGTTTAGGGGGTGGATTCAATAAAAATAGGCCAAATAATAATGGAATTCAAGTATTTAGAGTATCAATTCTCGTTTCCCGGTTTACGGCATTTTAACTATCTTCCCCCGGTATAATCATACAAGCCCCATTTTTATGCAAGACGAATACCGAAAACTGGCCCTTCGCCTGGACGAGATCCCGAACGGTTTTCCGGCTACAAAAAGCGGTGTGGAACTAAAGCTGCTTGCCAAGCTGTTTACCCCGCAGGAGGCGGATCTTGCGGCTTCCATGGGACTGGAGCGGGAAACGGTTCCCGTCATTGCCGCGCGGTACGGGATCCCGGAGCCGGAGGCCAAATCCCTGTTGATCGGGATGGTTAAAAAAGGACTTATCGAAATGAGGAGGGAACCCGGGGAGGGTTTCACCTTCTGCCTGATCCCCTTCGTGGTGGGGTTTTACGAGCGGCAGAACGCAAAGATCGACAGGGAGTTTGCCGAGCTGTTCGAGGCCTATTACCGGGAGGCCTTTCACAGGGTCATGACCACCCCCCCTTCCGTCCACCGGATCATCCCCGTTGAGAAGACCATACCGGTAGGCATCGATGTGATGCCCCATGAGAAGGCCTCCACATACCTGGATGGAGCACAGGCCTGGGGTGTTCTGAACTGCATTTGCCGGGTGCAGCAATCGCTGATCGGCAAATCATGCGGGCATTCGTTGGAAAACTGCCTGGTCCTGTCCACCAGGCCCGGGGCCTTCGACCGGAACGAAGACATCCGGGCCATCAGCAGGGAGGAGGCGCAGAAGATACTGGAGGAGGCGGATCGCGAGGGACTGGTACATTCCACCAGCAACACCCGCGACGAGGTGACCTACATCTGCAATTGCTGCACCTGTTCATGCGGTATCCTGAGGGCCATGATCGAATATGGCAGCGAGCATACCATAGCCCGTTCGGATTTTTACGCGGTGCTTGATCAGGATCTTTGCAGCGGCTGCGAGGCCTGTCTGAACCGCTGCCAGTTCGGGGCGCTGTCCATGGATGACGGGGTTTGTCGCATCGAACGTGCCAAATGTTTCGGATGCGGCCTATGCGTCACATCCTGTCCCGAGGAAGCCATTTCCATGGTGATGAAGGAACATGCAGAACTGGACCGGATACCGGTCAACGAAAAGGAGTGGAGGGCAATGCGGTCCGAATCCAGGAGTTTTGATCTTAATCCGTAAAACCACTAAACCCTGTGGCTGTGCGCCCGCACGGATCAGTCCCCGAAACTGGTCTCCAGGTTCCTTGCACTGATTACCCAGGGGTGGTCCGGCGGAACGAAGTTGATTTTCCCCGCTACATCCTGAAGCGGTACAGCCTTGGTTTTTTCTCCGTCAACCGCCACCATGATCCCGAATTGCTCCTTGTTTATGTATTCGATGGCTCCCGTTCCCAACCGGGTTGCAAGCAACCGGTCGGCGGCAGATGGATTGCCTCCTCTTTGCAGGTGCCCGAGAATGGTGACACGGGTTTCCAGTCCCGTGATCTTCTGCAACTCTTCGGCCAGTTTGATGGTGGATCCCCGGTATTCGGAGTCCAGTTGTTGTAATTTTTCCTTTATTTCAGATTGTTTTTCCTTGTCCGCATCTTGCAATTTCTTTTCGAGTGCCTTGATTTTATTGGCTCCCTCCTTGTTGATGGCTCCTTCTGCCACTGCCACAATGCTGAAACGCTTGCCGCGGTTCACCCTCATAAGGATGCTCTCCGCCAGGTTATCGATGGTATAGGGAATTTCCGGTATCAAAATCGCATCGGCACCCCCGGCCAGTCCGGCCCCCAATGCCAGCCACCCCACTCTGTGCCCCATGATCTCTACGATGATGATCCGGTGATGACTGGAGGCTGTGCTGTGCAATCGGTCAATGGCATCCGTGGCAACCCCGAGGGCCGTATCAAAACCGAAGGTTACATCGGTTCCGGCAATATCATTATCGATCGTTTTTGGCAGGGTGATGATGTTCAGCCCGTTCTTGGAGAGGCGGTACGCATTCTTCAGGGTACCTCCTCCGCCCAGGCAAACCAGAACGTCCAGGTGGTTTTTATAATAGTTTTCTACAATCACATCGGTCATATCCACTTCTTTTCCACCCATGGGCATCTTATGGGGTTTGTCACGGCTGGTCCCCAGAATGGTACCTCCGATGGTAAGAATGCCTGAGAGTTTACCGTTATCCAGCCTGACGAAGCGGTTCTCCATCAATCCCCTGAATCCATCCAGGAATCCGATGAGCTGCATGGATCTGGTGTTCCCTGCCGATTTGCCGATACCCCTGATGGCTGCATTCAGTCCCGGAGTGTCACCCCCCGAAGTAAGGATGCCGATGTGTCCTGATCGAATGTTTTTTTTCATGCTTTCTAGGTTTTGAGTTGGACATGGATGATTATTCGTTTGTTTTGCGGTGCTTACTTTCCGATACAAAATTTCGAAAAGATGTTGCCCAGGATCTCGTCGGTAGTGACCTCGCCCGTGATCTCGCCGAGGTAATGGAGGACCTCCCGGATGTCCTGGGCCAGGAGGTCGGAGTAAAGCCCTGTTTTCAGTCCCCCGGCCACCCGGTCTATGGCTTCCGCTGCATGGGTCAGGGCCTCGTAGTGCCGGGCGTTGGTGACCAGGACATCATCCTCATCCTTCTGGCTCCCCCTGACCAGCTCGAGCAGGAGGGATGCCAGGGCGTTGATGTTGTCGCCGTAGGAGGCGGAGATCAGCAAAACGTGATCATCCCCGGTCAGGTTCTTAAACCGTTTACGGTCCGACAGCGCCGCCTGCTGTTTGTCGCTCAGGGAATCGATCTTGTTGAGCAGGATGACCAGCTCACGGCCGCCTCCCTGAAGTCGTTTCTTGATTTTTCCGATCAAACGGTCGATCTCGGAAATCTTCTCGGTGGCGTCGATCACGTAAAGGACAATGTAGGCCTGTCCGATCTTCTCAAAGGTTTTTTCGACCCCGAGGCTCTCGATGGTGTCTGTGGTCTTCCGCAATCCCGCGGTATCGATGAAGCGAAAGGAAATCCCCTCCAGGGTGATCACGTCTTCGATAACATCCCGGGTAGTACCTGCGATTTCTGAAACAATGGCCCGGTCTTCGTGAAGCAGGGCGTTCAGGAGGGTGGATTTGCCCACGTTGGTCTTGCCGGTTATGGCTACGGGAACGCCTTTCTTGATGACGTTTCCCAGCCGGAAGGACTCGACCAGTTTGTGGATCACCCCGGAGATTTTCCCGACCAGTTCCTGCAGTTGATCGCGGTCGGCAAATTCAACGTCCTCCTCGCTGAAATCCTGTTCCAGTT
>CAZNQG010000080.1:0-15663 GCA_964575235.1 uncultured Bacteroides sp. | reverse complement strand
GTTCAGCTCGTATGATTTTTCCTGGTATACGCTTTTCAGCGAGTTGATGGCCGCGGTTATTTCTCCCGTTGCCTCCTGGATGTAGGAATCCTGGAAGGCGTCCCTGGTGGTTATAAAGTCCTGCGCCGAAACAGACGCAGTTGCCATAATCAGCAGAAGTCCGGCAAGCAGGATATGCTTTACCGGGGTTCTGTGGGGCATGGCGGACCGTTGTTGTTTTCTTAAAATTTCCATGATAATCCTCCAAATATTGATATGCTGTTATAACTAAGATCGTTCAGGTCTGAAGGCTGGGTGGTATCCAGCGGTATGAAGCTGTTCACGTATCCCGCATAGCGTGCTCCCACGTACAGGCGGGAGCCTTTTTCGGTAAGGGGGATGATGATGCTGGCCAGTCCCTGGTATTTCATCCAGTCCAGCCCGTTGTAAACGACGCTTCCGTCGAATGCGGTGTAATTCTTCATGTCGCCGTAGGAACCGGACAGTTCCAGCCATACGCGGGATGCCATCCCGAAGCCCAGAAGCATGCCGGGGATCAGTTCCACCCCGCCCGCACCGATGTCTTCCGTATGGGCGCTTAGCGAGGCTCCCAGGTACAGGTCCAGGTTCCCCAGCGGATACCAGGTCAGCCCGGCCGATCCGGTGAACTGCTTTGCCCGGTTCAGGTTCGAATAGAGTCCCCCGACCCTCAGGCTCACCGGTCCCAGGTATTGATGCAGGTTTGCCCCGGCGGCGACCTGTGTTTCTTTTTCCTTCCTGAAAAGACCGTCGGTCCCTCCCCCGGGTCCCGCTCCCCCGGCGCTCAGATCGGCCACCTCGTAGGAAACGTACAGGAAATGGAAAAAGGGACTGAATACGAATCCCCTGTCCGAGGTAATGGAGGGCGAAAGATAGTACTGGTGCTGGTTTACCCTTTGCCCGTCGACGCCGAACCGGTCGATCCCGTCATCGTAGTAATAGTAGCTGTCCTTGCCCAGGTAGGTATAGGCATGGGTCAGGGAAGTGCCCGGGTGCATCTGGTGTTTGAGGGAAAGGTTGAGGTTCCGGAAATTCCGGGTAATGATCCGGACCCCGTAGGGAAGCCCGTCGAAGGTCCCGGGGTCGTCGATCAGCTCGTCCGTGAAGGTGTGGTTTTGAAGGTATTCGACCGAAATCCGGTCCACTGCTTTCAGTCCCGCATCCGGTATCTTCCGCCTGAGCGAGTCCGGAAAACGGTCGTATAGCCTGGCCGCCTGCTGGCTTTGTCCCGCGAACAGATAGGCATAATAAAGATACTCGGAGGCCACCGGGTCGCCCTGGCTGAACTCGAGCGCTTTCCGGAAGTGGGCCTGTGCCGATTTATAGTTCTTTTTTTCATAACAGGCAATCCCGATCCGCATGCGCAGGTAGTAATAGTCGAAGTCCGTCTTCAGCGCCTCCCGACCCGCACGGATCAGCCCGTCCCAGTCCTTATCCAGGTAAAGCTGGTAGGTTTGGACATCGACCTCGGTGAAGGTCTGGGCCCGGAGGGGCTGGAGCAGCAGGAGGAATCCCGCGATCCACATCAGCCGTGAAAGCGCATTGCCGCCGGAGATTCTGTGCCGCGGCGGCCGGATGCCGGCATTCGGGTTGGTACGCAGAGGACCGTCCGGACCTGTATGTCCCATGCCCGTCATTCTGTACATTTTGCGATGATGTTGAACCGGTGGCCGTTTACATCGAGCTGCTTGATCCCCTTTTCGTTGACCGCAATGATGAAGTCCAGACGTTTCAGCTCGCTTCCCATCAGGACGTTGCAGGCCGAGGATTCCAGTATGATCTCGCCGGGTGCGATTTCGCTGTCGATCGAGGAATATTTCAGTTCGTATTCCGAACCCAGGAATTTCCAGAACGGGGCGAGGATATCCTGCAGGGTCAGCAGCGGGGACCGGTAGAGCAGGTTCAGGGGATAGCGGTCCCTCAGCACCATATCCTGGTAATACCCCTGCTGGACCTTGAAGGCGGCCAGGAAGAAATAATACAGGAGCGCCTTCTTGCTGCCCTCGTAATGGGTGAAGTACAGCAGGTTCCCGTCGTTGCGGAACCAGGCCGTAGAACCGGACTGCATGCAGCGAATGAAGGTATTGTTGTAGGAATCGGTATTCACCTCCCATTCGACCCTCCCGGAATGCCCGTTGTTTACCACCTCGAATGAGAATTTCCTGCCCGGGATCAGGTGGAAAGCATTGTAAAGCAGGTCGTTGGTCTCGATGTTCGATACCAGGTCATCCTTGCAGGGCCGGTCGAAGGAGCGCAGGCTGAAGCGCCCGTTGCTGGTCAGCACGTAATGCGATACGGGGTAATCCAGGGTGGGCGATCCCTTGTAGGGGGTTGCCTGGACCTGGAAATGCAGGTGCGGGTAGGGGCTTCTTCCCGAGTTCCCGCAGCGGCCGATGATGTCCCCGGCCTGTACCCTTTCACCGACCTTTACGGGAACGGATTCCTTCTTCAGGTGGCTCAGGGAGGTGAACAGGAAATCCTGGTGGCGGATGATCACCGTGTTCCCCCAGTTTTCCTTCAGGTTCACCTCGCCGATGACGTTGTCTTCGATGTTGTCCAGGACGTATTCCACCGTGCCGTCCGCCGGGGCCAGCGCCGGTTTGTCAAAGCAGTGGTACTGTTCCGGGACGTTCCCCTCCCCGGAATACTGGCTTCCCTCCAGGTCCGTGATGACAAAATCCCATGCGTGCCGGTAGTCGTCCTTGTGGGTGTATTCCCCGTCGTGCGCCTGCGAGACGGTCCATTTCCCCAGGAAGGGCAGTTGTATGGCCAGCTTGTCGGCATGATGGAAGCGGAGCATATGGTTGTGGAAGGAATACAGGTTCCGCTCCGGGGAATTCTCCTGGATGTATACTTCCGAGAGTTTTTCCGAGGGACGGGTACGAAATTTCAGGGCGTACAGGAAAAGCAGGACCACGATGTTGAAGGGCAGGGAGTAAATGGGGAGTCCCAGGACGGTAAAGATCCGGGAAAGGCTGATGGTAACCAGGGCCACGATCGGGATCAGCACCACGACCCACAGGTAGGACCTTTTCGAGGGAATGATGAAAAACCCGCCCACGGCAATGGAGGTCAGGATGTAATTGAACCCGATGTAGCTGTAGCTGAGTTCCGAGATGTTGGCCCCGATCAGCTCGTAGAAAATATAGGCCGTGTAAAACCCAAGCAGGGAAAGGGTGAAGGAGATCCTGGAATAATAAAACAGGCCGATGGCCAGGATGATCCCCGAGAGGACGTTGTACTGGAAGAGAATGGCGCCCAGCGAGATCAGGTAGATCCGCAGGCTATGTGCAATGTCCAGCGCATTCCACCATTCGTAGATCCCCACCAGGGTGCTGCCGCCGACGGTATAGAGGTCGTTGAAGGTATAGATGCCCCGTTCGCTGATCCCCAGGGCCGTGAACTCCCGGGTGGCCAGGGTCATGATCCAGACCCCGATGAGGAAGGGGACACTCAGGTAGGGAAGTGCGTACTTGCCGATGACCCCCTGCATGGACACCGAAACCATCAGCGTCAGGATGGCCCCGAGCAACACGATTATGACCAGCAGGATCCCCGGCTGGAAGTACACCCCCAGCGCAAGTCCCACCAGAAGTGAGTTGAACCCGTACAGTCCCTTGCTGATCGTCCTGCGGTCAAAGCCCAGCAGGAAGCCCGCCAGGTTTGTCGTCAGCACCGAGAGGGCCCCCATGACGCCGGCATACAGGTCGATGAAGGTGATCAGCAGAAGGATGAAAGCAAACACCCGGTTATCCGAAAAGAAAACCTGGGCATAGGAATTCGGGATGCTCCTGAGAAACAGCTTTATGTCTTCCGAACGGGCCATTTGCTACGATCCGTCTCAGGCCAGGTGTGCGGGCACCTGCTCCTGGCCGCTGATGTTTTTCATGGTTTCCTGTTTGCGGATGATGTGGGGCTTCCCTTCCATATCGATCAGCACCACGTTGGGCCGCAGGGTGATGAACTGCATCCACTGGGTCATGTTGTAGGCCCCGATGCGTTTGATCACGAAGTGGTCTCCCTTTTTCAGCAGGGGGAACGCGATGGCTTCCCTCAGCACGTCGATGTTCATACAGAGGGGACCGTACAGGGTCGTTTCCTCCAGGTGCTCCGAAACCGGCCCCGCCGGGTAGACCTCGTGTTCGTACCAGAAGGAGGTAAACATCAGGTTCACGCCCACATCCACGATGGTGGCCCGGTTCCCGGACGATAGCCGCTTGTTGGCAATGACCGTGCCCAGCAGGTAACCCGCATCGTCGATCAGGGCCCTGCCGGTTTCCAGGATCAGGGTGGGCAGGTTCCTGGGATCGAGCTCTGAATTGAGCAGGGCCGAGGAGATCGCCTCGGCGTATTCCCCGAAGCTGGGCGTGGTGTCCGTTCCCGGGTAATAGGCCCCTTTCAGGGTGTTCCGCGAGGCAAAGCCGCCCCCCACGTCGATGTATTTGATGTGCACCCCGTATTTTTTTCCCACCCCGTGGGCCAGGTCGGCCAGCTTGCGGGCGGCGACCTTGTAGGAGTTGGCCGACATCATGTAGGTGCCGATGTGGGTATGGAGTCCCACGAGTTCCAGCTTCTCGTTGATCATGATGCGGTTGATGGCATCCCATGCGTCCCCGTTCTCGTAATTGAAGCCGAAGCGGTCCCACATCGGGTAAACCCCCGTATCCATGTTCACGCGTATGGCCACCTTGGGCTTCTTGCCCATCTTATCCGAAAGCTCCAGGATGGAATACATCTCGTCGAAATGGTCGATGTGGATGAGGGAATCGTTCTCCATGGCCTTTTTCAGGTCCTCATCTGTTTTGTCCGGGCCGTTGAAAATGATCTGGCTGCCCTTGACGCCGTTCCCCAGGGCCTTGTCGTACTCGAAGCCCGAGACCACCTCCGCCCAGGAGCCCTCCTGGTGGAAGATGCGGCATACCGCGTCCAGGTAGTTTGTCTTGTACGACCATGCGAACTGTACCTTCGGGTAGCGAGTGGCAAAGGCATGGTGGGCTTTCTTGAAGGTGTCCCTTATGGTCTTCTCGGAGATGACAAACAGGGGGGACCCGAACTGCCCGATCAGGTCCCCCACCCCGACATCGTCGATGTAGGTCAGGGGTTCGGCTTTCGATTTCATGCCGAACTTGCTGGGCATTCCCGCCTGCAGCTTTTTTATATAGGGCCTTTCGAATTGCTTTTTTTCCATGACACAGATTGTTATTGTGGTTTCTTAATGGGTTTATAATTCACCGTTGGTGGATAGTTTTTCAAATTCATGCACATCGGTGATAAGGTCGTTGGAATAGCGTATGAACATTTTCCCGATCTCGTACTGCGTGTAGGGTTCCACCTCCATGCCGAGGGCGAGCTTGACCAGGGCCTCGGGCAGGTTTTGTCCCGCGCCCACCGCCAGGTAGACCCAGGCCGGGATGCGGGGATTGATCTCGATCACATACAGCTCGTTTTTAAAGGATTTAACGATCTCGAGCTCCATTCCCCCCCTCCATTTCATGCCGGTAATGATCTTGTCGGTCAGGTCCAGCAGTTTTTTATCGTCCAGGGTGATGCCCGCCCAGGCCTTTCCCTTGTCCGTGATGTACTGCTTTCGCATGGGGACCGCGCCCACCGTGTTGCCTTTTCCGTCTCCCAGGGCGACCACGTTCACCTCGGTCCCCTTGATGAATTCCTGTATGATGATTGGAAGTCCCCATTTGGCCGTGATCTTGTTGTAGTGCATCCGCACCTGCTCTTCGTTGTATGCCAGCCAGGCATCGTAGAACTTTCCCTTCACCATCAGGGGATAATCGAAATCCTTCTTCAGCTTGTCGATGTCGGACAGGCTGGTGAGGGGCTTGCTGACGGGCACCTTTATCCCGTATTTTTCGCCCCAGTCCGGAAGGTTGGCCTTATGCCTCTCCTCGAACTGCTCCAGGGTGGGCAGGAACGTGTGAATCCCCGCCTCTTCCAGGGTCTTGCCGGCCCGCATGAAGGCATAAAGCTCGGCGTCGAAGTTCGGTACCAGGACGTCGATGGGGTCCTTGCGGTGGATCTCCAGGATCCGGTTCACCAGCACATCCGTACCGTCCGAAGGGTAGGGCACCTGGTAGGTCTTGTCAACCACCTGGTGCATGTAGATGGCCGGTTCCAGGTTTTCGTAGGCCAGGCCGATGATCCTGGCATCGAACTCCGTGGATTCCCGGATGCCGCGTATGACGGGCACCCCGGGACCCGGATTGTCGGTGTTGTTGAGTCCCGTGAGCGCTACTGAGATCTTGCGTTTACTCATCTTCCTCGATTAACTGGAATTGCCGGAGCATCCCGATGAAATCGTAAAAATATTTCTCGAAACTTGCGGGATCGACCTGGTATTGCTCGCACATCGCGGATGATATTTGCTCCAGGTCCTTTCCATCCTTGAGCATGGCCATGATCTCCTGGCCTTCCCGGTTGATGGAATAGGATTCCCCGCTGGTGGGGTCGAATAAGAAGCCGGATTCACTGACGGCTATGTTCTTTTTTATATGCATGAGCGTTTAATTATCCAATTTATACACACAAACCTCGGGTTTTTCCCCGGGTCCGCTGTTACGATATTCCGCAAAAATGTTACAAAATTCGGGCCCGTCTGCCCGGATATGACGGAAAACCCTTTATTCGGGCTTCCGGGTATCCCGGGAAAGGGCGAATTTAATAAATTTTATCGATCGGTTTCTTGGAGGAGCGGTCGCTGGTCTTGTATTCGCTTACCGTCATGCCGGTGATCCCTTTGAATTGCGAGGAAAGGTACTGCACGCTGGAATAGTCCATCATGAAAGCGATCTCGCTCAGGGTCAGTTCACCGTTGTCGATGAGCTGCTTGATCCGCTCGATCTTCTGCAGGATGATATAGCGCTCGAGGGTTACCGGTTCGCGGGCATGGAAGATCCTGGAAAGGTAAGGGTAGCTGTAACCGAGCTTTTCGACCAGGTAGTCGGATTTCCGCACGACCGAATCGACGTTGTTCAGGTGGTGTATCAGTTCGATTACGGCCTGCTTGATCTGTTCGACCAGCACCTCCTCCCGGCCCTCGATCAGGTCCAGCCCTATCGAGGAAAGGATCTCCGGGATCAACTCCCGTTTAGGGCTGTCCGCAGGGCAGGATACCACCACCCTGCCGAGCTGTGCATGGAGCACCTTTATGCCGGCCGATTCCAGGCGTTCCCTGAGCAGGGTAATGCAGCATTCGGAAACCATGTTCCGAATCATCAGAACTTCATTTACAGGGTCTTGTCCGGCCATATTGTAAGCAAGCAGTCCCACACAACGGGCGGACTTCCGCCGAGCGAGACTGCTCGTTTTGAAAACCGGTCTAAAAATAGGATTTTCTCCGAAAATAGCCCGGCCATTAAAAAGATCCGTTTGGTATTCATGGTGTAAAAAACAAATAGGTTTATTGCCAGGACTGGAGGAGCAAGGCAGGGAAGCGCAAGAACCGGCCCGGACCGGTCCGGTCTTAAAAGCACGGACAGCCTCATTCCGGATCCAGGTCCGAGGGACTTATCCCGTAGACTTCTTCCTTGTGTTTGAAACCTGCCGGTTCGATGTGTATCATGCAGTCGAATACGTTTTCGATCTCCCCGCGTATGCTTTGCTCCACCTTGATGCAGATCTTATGGGCTTCCAGGGTGGTTGCGTTCCCGTCCACCTCGATGTCCAGGGCGATCATGAAGTGGTTCCCGATCTTCCGGATCCGCAGCCTGTGCGGGCTGCCGGCCCCTTCCACCCGTTCAACCGCCCGGAAGACCTTGCGGTACAGTTCCGGATCGTTGCAGGCGTCCATCAGTTCCCGGTTGGTCTGCATGAAGATCTCAAAGCCCACCTTCAGGATCCAGATGCTCACCAGCAACGCCGTTACCGAGTCGAGAACGGGCATCTTCAGCAGGAAGGTGAATGCCAGTCCCACAAGCACCGACACCGATATCAGGACATCGTTCTGCATGTTCAGGGCGTTGGCCCTGAGCATTTCACTGCCGGTCTTCTTTCCAACCCGTAGCTGGTGACGGGCCAGCAGGAATTTCCCAGCTATGGACACCAGGGTGACGTAGATGGCCATCATGCCCGGCAGTTCCCTTTCCGTACCCTGGATGAAATTCCGCACCGTGCCGATGGCAAGCTGGGCCCCTGCAAAAAGGATCACGAAGGCAAGGGCCTTGGTGGCGATGGTGTCGGCCTTCTGGTAACCGTAGGGGTATTTCAGATCCGGAGGCCTCTTCATGATCCTTGCCGTGAAGAGCGTGATCAGGCAGGTAAGGATGTCGCTGGCCGAATCGATCCCGTCCGCGATTACGGCAAGACTTCCCGAGAGCATCCCAACCACTATTTTGATCAGTGAAAGCAGGGCATTCCCTGCAACCCCGATCCATGAAGCCCGGATGATTTTCTGTACCTGGTTCTGCATGGTTCCGGTCCGCCGGCAGTGCAAATCTACAACATATTTCGGTCAAATTCCGGCCGGGATCAATGAAAACAAACCCCAGCATGCCCTTTCTCCAGATACTGCCGGAACCGTCCCGGTTTTATGTCCCGGGAATAAGGACCGGCTTAATGGTGGCCGTCTTTCTTCTCCCTGCTTTTCACGCCGGATTCTTCCCGGTCGTACTTGCAGCATGCCGGCAGTCCATCGTAGGCTTCCTGCGGAGCTTTATACATTTCCGTATCGTGTCCCGCCCCGGCGATGGCCATATGGATCTTTTGCACGTCCGTTTTACCCGGATCAAAGGAGACCTTGATCAGTTCAGTATCCCTGTTCCAGTCCGCCGAAGTCACTCCTTCCACGGATTTTGCAGCCGTTTCAATTCTAGTTTCACACATGCTGCAATTCCCTTTTACCTTGAATTCGTCCGTTTTCGAATCCTGCGCGAATGCCGAAAAGCTCAATGCAATCAGCATGAACAGACCTGTTAAAACTCTTTTTTTCATTTTAATGATTTTCAGTGAATGGCTTGAATAATTTTTATATGTCTAAATACAAAGGTGTATCTATCTAAAGGTGCTGCCTCTTGAGTCTCAGTGCGTTTGATATTACAGAAACCAAACTGAAGCTCATTTCCGCAGTTGGGATAATTGATCTGAGCGGATGCCGGAAAACGTGATAAGGATTCCGGATTTTAACCGCCTCATTCAGGCAAGCGGTTCATCTCCTTCAGGAATGAGGTGCTTATTATAAGGCAATTATCCGGTTCATTACAACTCTTATCAATCCTGCATTTCATGGGATAATAATTTTATTGGTTAACCATTAAATTAAGTCTTTCTTTTGTTTTTCAAACACCTCTCTGTCAATCTCTTCCCTGTTTTTCTACAAAGATGCAATAACCCGCTCGAGTTTTTCTTTTATCTCACCGGCAATTCCGGCAAGCTGCTGGTTCTCAACTGCCATCATAGAAGCAGCCGGATCAACGGAGGCAACTTCAACCTGTCCCTTTGACAACTCCTGAACAATGACGTTACAGGGTAACATGGTGCCTATTTTATCCTCTGCCTGCAGTGCCTTGTATGCGTATGGCGGATTGCAGGCTCCAAGGATTTTGTATTTCCGGAAATCCACATTCAGTTTTTCCTTCAGTTTTGTGTGTATATCGATTTCTGATAATACACCAAAACCTTCATTCTTCAATGATTCTGTAACGCGGGTTACAGCTTCATCAAATCCGTAGTCTAGCTTCCTGGTTATGTAATATGACATGACTGTATATGTTTTTAAACGTAATTTACATTTTTCGTAACCGTAAGGCGTTTGATATTACGGAAACCGAACTGAAACTCATGGCTGCAGCCGCAATGACCGGGCTGAGCAGGATGCCGAAGAATGGGAAAAGGATCCCGGCTGCCACCGGTACCCCGACGGAATTGTAAGCGAATGCGAAAAACAGGTTCTGTCTTATATTCCGCATGACCTTCCGGCTCAGGTCCCTTGCTCTCACGATGCCGTTCAGGTCTCCTTTGACCAGAGTGATCTCTGCACTCTGCATGGCAATGTCGGTCCCCGTTCCCATGGCTATCCCCACATTGGCCAGTTCCAGCGCCGGGGCATCGTTGATCCCGTCACCCGCCATCGCCACCTTCTTTCCCGCTTCTTGAAAAGCCTTAACCTTTTCGAACTTATCGCCGGGCAGGCAATCCGCCTGGTATCCGTCCAGCTTTAATTCTTCCGCAACTGCCTTTGCCGTGTACTCATTGTCACCGGTCAGCATATATACCTTTACACCCATTCTTTGCAGGGTTTTAATCGCCCCGGCCGAGGTTTCTTTTATCGTATCAGCTACGCTTACGATGCCTTCCACTTTATCTTCAACCAGCAGATACATGACGGTCTGGCCCGTCGACTGCCATTCCTTTACCTTTTGTTCCTGTTCTTTTTCAAGTCCCGCTCCGAAATCATCCAGCAACCTGTTGTTGCCGAGTCCGGTCCTTTTACCCTGGAGTATTCCCGTTACCCCTTTACCCGTTACGGATTCAAAATCCTCGACTTTGACGGGTTCGATCCCTTTATCCCTTGCGCCCCTGACAATGGCTTCGGCAACCGGGTGTTCGCTGTATGCATCGACCGATGCCGCCAGGCGGAGTATTTCATCGTCCGGCAGGCCGAAGAAGGATGCGCTGGACCGTAACGCCGGTTTTCCTTCGGTAATCGTCCCGGTTTTGTCGATAATAAGTACGTTTACCTTATTCATTTCTTCGATGGCGCGGGCATCCTTCACAAGCACACCCGACTGGGCGCCCCGGCCTGTTCCTACCATCACGGACATCGGGGTTGCCAGTCCCAGGGCACAGGGACAGGCAATAATCAGGACCGACACGGCATTCACAAAAGCGTAGACATATGCCGGTTCCGGTCCCCATACCGCCCATATCGCAAAGGTTACCAGAGCAATGCCGACCACGATCTGTACGAAATACTTTGCCACCACATCTGCAAGCCTCTGGATGGGTGCGCGGGATCGTCCCGCTTCGTTAACCATTTCAATAATCTGTGAAAGAAGCGTGTCGGAGCCGACCTTTTCCGCCTTCATCTCGAACGAGGTCCTGCCGTTTATGGTTCCCCCGGTTACCCTGTCGTTTTCCGACTTATCGGCGGGGATGGGCTCACCGGTGATCATGCTCTCATCGATAACTGCATGTCCTCCGGAAATAACACCATCCACAGGAACCTTCTCACCCGGTCTGACCCTCAGAACATCGCCGACTTCGACCTCCTCCAGCGGTATTCCCTCTTCCTTCCCGTTACGTATGACCCTTGCCACGGGCGGTACAAGGCCCAGGAGAGCCTTAATGGCGGAATTGGTCTTGCTGTGTGCCCTCAATTCCAAAACCTGCCCCAACAGGACAAGGGTAAGAATGACCGCCGCAGCTTCGAAATACAGATGTACATTCCCCTCATCGTCTTTGAATTGTAAGGGGAACAGGCCCGGGAAGAGAAGTCCGAAAACGCTGAACAGGTAGGCCGCACCCACCCCGATGGAGATCAGTGTCCACATGTTTGGCGAATAGCGCCGGATGGAGCTCCAACCCCTTTTGAAAAAATCACGGCTTGAATAAAAGACCACCGGGGTCGCAAGGATAAATTCGATCCAGGCCCAGAATTTTTCAGAAGCCAGGTTTTGCAGATTCAGGAACGGAATATATTCCGACATGGTGATAAAAAACACGGGTACGCTCAATGCCAGGGCAACCCAGAATTTTTTTGCCATTTCCCTGTAGGCTTTTTCCTCCCGGCTGCTTTCCTCGCCTTTTTCAGGGACAAGGTTCATGCCGCATTTGGGACAGGTTCCGGGTTCATCGTAAACCTTCTCTCCCTCACAACGCATCGGGCATATGAATTGCTGCTCCATGATTTCCTTCATGTTTCAGTAAATCAGGAGATCTGTTTTTTCTTATCCAGGTACTCTTCCCTGCCGATCTCTCCCCGGGCATACCGTTCCTTCAAAATGTTCAGGGCAGATTTCTTTTCTTCATCCTGTGGCCGGTTTCCGGGATAAACATACCTGGCTATAATCCAGACCGTGATGAACAGGATGCCGGCGAGAATTAACCAGCCGACACCCATTCCCCATTGCATTCCATTCATATTATGCATGATATTCCTCCTTTGATCATTAATCTGATCGTTTAATATCCCGACGGATGGTCCAACTGTTCAGGATCCGGTTCAATCAATCCTTCCCTGTGCATCATCCGCATCATCATCCGCATCATGTCGGGATGCCGGGCAATCACATTTGTCAACTCCATGCAGACGGTCGAATCCGCTTTGCACCGGTCCATCAAATGGCCCATTTTCTGTATGGATTCCGAATTATCAGACGTCATGCCCATCATATTCCCGTGGCCGGAGCCCATGCTTCGGCTCTGCGTATGGGAGTCATCTTTAAAGTTCATCATCATCTCACGGTTCCCCCTCATCATGGCCATGGCATGCGCGTTCCCGCTCATCTGATCCATGAATTCCATCATGAGATTATGATCATTTAGTATGGTGCTGAATACTTCTTCCCTCGTTTCCCTGTTCTCCATCAGGGTCTTGACATCATCGCTCTGCCCGAGGACATTGAATGTGAACAGGGTGATCATTGAAATTAACAATGCTGTTGTTTTCATGATATTGATTCTTTAATTGTTAATAATGTTATGAATTCATTCAAACCGACATTAATTTCATGTTACATACCGGGCAGTTACCGGGTTGAGGGTAGGTCTTGTCCCCCTCGCAACCCATAGGACACCGGTAACGGGTATCCCGGGTTTCGATTTCGTTCGACTCAGGATGAGATCTCCTGGTTACCGAATCTTTTCTAAATATATTTTTCCATTTCATAGCCTGTTGTTTTAATGGTTTATTAACCTGCTTCAAAGTTACAATGGCATAACAATCAATGCCTTACATTATTATGGATATCATGTATACAATTTTCGGAAATCATATGGAGAGAATGCCTTTTTCATTTGTTCTCACCTTGTATACTTCGTCCACCGGAGAAAGAATGATCATACCGTCTCCTTTGTAGCCTGTGCGTGCGCTTTTTCGGATTTCGGCGATCACCTCCCCGGTATGCGGATCATCAACCAGAATCTCGAGTTTCACTACCCGGTAAGCTCCGGTGATTGGGAATTTTTCACTGATGTGGATTTTCTCACGGTCTGAATACTGACCCGTTCCTTCGCATTCCACGAAGGTCATACAGCAAAATCCGGCCTTGACCAGGGCCTTATAGACTTCCTCGGTTTTCCGTTTTCTTATATATGCCTTTACCAGTTTCATGATTTCTTCGTTTTATAGATTTTATTTTCGGGACAATCGGCAAGGTCCTTCAACCGGCATTTTGCACAGGCCCCGTTTTCATCGAGGTCTCCGCTCTCAAGTGAGCATGAGTGAACCGTAAATTCCGCATTGCGGTTAAACAGCATCTTCACACCCAGTGCCAGCATTACAAATGCCACTATTATAACCGATAGAATAAGGACCTTCAGTATCATAGATTAAAAGTATTGGTTAAAAATCGAGTGTATCCCTGGTCTCTCCGCAGCTCAGCATGGCCTGCCCGAAATAGGGATTCCGGATTTCCCCGGTGCTGCTGAGCCAGAAGGCCCCCTGGTTGCCGATGGCCATGGGGCAGTACTGGTAGTATACGGTCCCATGCTCCAGCCCGAAGGTTTTCAGGGTGTTGTAAAAGGCCGCGTTGAAGGCCGCAAAGGAAGTCCGTTGCTCTTCAATATCCCTGCCCGCCAGGATCTCATCCACGGCAGGTTTCAGCGCATCCAGCTGAGACATCCATTGCATATGGACATCCCCTTTCAGCAGCTCCATGTTTACGGCTTCAAGCCTTGATTTTACGTCTCCTGCATTCCGTGATACCCCTTCCGCATCGGAAGCCACGAAGGCATCCTTCATGGGAAGGTAGGCCTTGTAAACGCGCTGCAGCTGGTTTCTGAAATCATCGCTCACCCCAGGATTGCCGGTTTCGGACTTTCCGGCCTCCGCAATGTTATCCTCCGTCCTGCCGGCTTTCGAAGTACCCGGGCCTTCGCTTTCACCCCGGCCGGCATCCGGACGGGTGGAAGGACCGGTCCCGGACCCCATGTCCATGCTCATATGATCATGGCCCGCCGGCGCGGTTCCACCCTCAGGATTCATCATGCTCGGGAGTCCCGCAAGCTGTGCCGCGGCATCGATCCTGAACACCCCGTTGACCGCAATCTCCTCCCCTTCCTTGAGTCCGTCGCTCACCACGTAAAAATTGCCGGCTTCGGGTCCCAAAACAATCTCACGGTACAGAAAAGTCGGGGATGCCCGGCCGGGGACCTTCACATAGACCACCGCCCGTTCGCCGGTCCACAATACAGCCGACCTCGGGACGAGGATCCTGTTCTTTTCTCCTGCAATCTCGGAATGGAGCCTGCCGTTTACGAAAATTCCCGGTTTCAGGCGGAGCCCGGGGTTGTCCACCTCGATCCTCACCCCGGCAACCCTTGTCTTATCATGGATGAACGGATCGATGTAGGAAACCCTCCCGGAAAAGGATTCGCCCGGCAGCGAGGACACGGTAAAGTTTGCTCGGTCCCCCTCCCGGATCCACGGCAGGTCGCTTTCGTAAGCATCAAGCATTACCCAGATCCTGGTCAGGTCTATGATCTGGAACAGGGCGCTCCCTTCCTTTACGTAATCCCCCAGGGAGACGTGCCGCATCATGACGGTGCCTGAAATGGGCGAAAGCACGTCGAAGTACATGCGTGGTTCACCCTTTTCCAGGATCTCCGTGATCTGCTGATCGCTCAGGTCCCAGAGCTTAAGCTTCGTTCGTGCGGCGTTATAGAGTGCCGGCCTGGAATCCTTGTAAGCTACGGCCTCCAGCAGTTCCTTCTGAGCGCTGACCAGGTCGGGAGAGTAGATTGTGGCCAGCTTCTCCCCCCTGCTGACATTCTGTCCCGTGAAATTGACGTAAAGTTTCTCCAGTCGCCCGCCGAACCGGGCGGTCAGTTCGGCAATGTTGCGTTCATCGGGTTCAACCTTCCCCTGCAGGTACAGGTCCCTCACGGGCGTACCCCTGGTGACCCGGACGGTCTGGATGTCCGCAAGCCTTGCAGCCGATTCGGACATGATGACTTCATCCGGACCGGCCCCGGAAGTACTGCTTTCCAGGTTGCTTAGGGGAACGAGGTCCATGCCACAGATCGGGCATTTGCCGGGTTTGTCCTGCCGGACCTGCGGGTGCATGGAACAGGTCCATACCGCCGATTCCGCTTCACCGTGCTCATGCCCCGCAATGGACTGCTGCGTACCTTTCCCGCCGGAATGGAAAAAGATCCACCCTGCTAGCAGGCCGATAACAAGGCCGCCTGCAATCCAGGCGATGTGCTGTCTGATGTTTGCCAAGTGTATTTTCATGATCGGATGCTTTAAATTATTTTCCCGTTAAATACCTGATGAAGGAAACGGCCGCCTCATGATCGGACCTTGCCTTCTCGATCTCAAGGGAGTATTTGAGAACCTGCCTCTCCATCCGCAGGACCTCTTCGAAATTCGCATTCTGTGTGGCATAATCGACCTGGAGGATTTCCAGGGCTTTCCTGGCCCGGACGAGCTGGTCCCGGGGCAGTTCCCATCGCCTTGCCGCATCCCACAGGTCG
>CAZNQG010000079.1:0-15968 GCA_964575235.1 uncultured Bacteroides sp. | reverse complement strand
GTCGTAACCCTGGTCGTAAAGGCTTTGATAGGAGTCGCGTAAAAGCAGAACCTTGACTTCAAAATTGGTGACCTGATCCGTTGTCAACCCTGCGGTTTTAGCTGAATTTGCAATCTCCGTGACGATTCCCTTGAATTTATCTCCCAGGAAGGCATCGACCTCGATCAGGGCAGTATCCTTCAGGTTCACCCTTACGATATCGTTCTCGTTGACTTCCACCATGACTTCCATCCGGTTAAGATCGGCGATCCTCATCATTTCGGTCCCCGTCATCATCTGTGCCCCGATAACGCGCTCACCCTTTTCAACCAGCAGCATGGATACGGTTCCCGTCATAGGTGCATAGATGGAGGTCTTGATAAGCTGTTCTTCAGCCTCGGACAGTGCTGCTTCCGCACTTTTCACCGAATACACGGCAGCGTCCAGTTCAGATTTTGCCACCTGGTAGGCCGAAAGGGCGGTTTCATAAACGGACTCCGAAATGGCTTTTTCTTCCCAGAGTTTCTTATTCCGGTTATAGTCCAGTTCCTTCTGAACGAATTGTGCTTCGGCCTGTGCAAGCCTTGCCTTTGCGGAATTCCCGGGGGCCTGTGCAAGGTCGCGGGACGAGATGTAAACTTCCGGTTTGATCCTGGCCAGCAACTGTCCTCTTTTTACCATGTCTCCCTCGTTAACGAGCAGTTCCACGATCTCCCCGGATACATCGGGACTGATTTTGACTTCGGTTTCGGGCTGGATTTTGCCGTTGGCGGTGATGGTTTCCGTGATGTTCCTGCGTTCGATTTTCTCAATCGCGACCTTTACGGCCTCCACTTTACCGAACCATCCGGCTTTTTTACCCACTACGGCCAGGGCGATCAGGATTACCACGGCAATGATCAGGTATCGCAGCAGTTTTTTGGTTTTCATTTCGACGTTGATATTAGATGTTATACGTTCAATCCGTTCGTTCTACAGCCGGATGGGTATACCCCTGTAGAAGTCAATGATCTTCATTTTGAAAATATAATCGTATTTGGCCTGGAGCAATTCGGACTGGGTCGAGGTCAAACGTGTTTTCTCGGCGTTGTAATCAACCGTATTTACCAGTCCCACTTCAAACTTCTCCTCGGTGTACTTGAAGGATTCCTCCATGGAGATCAGGGCCTCCTCGGTTGCCAGGTACTTCTTCCGTGCGGCCACTGCATCGGCGTAAGCCTGCTGGATGTTCTTATACAGGTCCATCTTGGTGGTTTCCAGCTCAAGTTCGGAGTTTAGCACGGTGAGTTTTGCGTTGCTGATGCCGGTATTCACCATCCAGCGGTTGAATATGGGGATGTTCAGTCCCATGGAAATCGTCATGCTCTGGTTCCCGTCCATCTGGTCCCAGAACGGAACATCCTCCCACTCACCTGTGTTCAGATTGATCCGCTGCCTGGCATCGGAAAAACCGGTACCCCACCGGGCATTGAGAAAAAGGCTCGGACTCCGTTCCCCCTGGGCAATGCTCAGTCCTTCGAAGGCACTCTGCAGCTTGTACTCCGAACTCTGGACCTGGGGCAGAATCTGCAGTGCCTCATTGTAAACGGTTGCGACGGCTACCATGATTGGATCTCTCGCCACATCGCCGAATTCGGGGATCTCGATTTCAAAATTACCAACGGAATCCAGGTCGAGCATCTGGGTGAGGGTAAGGTAGGAAATGTCGAGCTGGTTCTGGGCATTGATGACGTTCAATTCCTCGGATGCGGCCTGGGCCTGAATTTCCAGCAGGGCCCCGCGGGCGAGGCTTCCGGCCTCCACAAGCTTGGCGGTCCGTTCCACCTGCTGCAGGGTCAGCTCATGCTGATTGATGGAAACCTGCAGGAGCTCCCGATTGAAAAGGATCTGCAGGTATGCCGATGCAAGCAGGAGGGAGATGTCGTTTTTAAGTTTCTCAAGATCCTGGAGGCTTGCCAGGAGATTGAATTCGTTTTGCTGAATGGTGTTCATCTGCTGCAGTCCCCTGAACAGGGTGACCTGGGAACTCAGGTCAACGTTGCTCGACATGATGGTCTGATTCTCCTTGAATTCGTAGGTGGTCTGGTCCAGGGCCCTTCCGAAGGAAAATCCGTGGCTCGCACCTGCATTCAGATCGGGGGCGATTGCAACTTTGGACTGGGTAAGAAGGTTTTCATTGTACTGTGTATTCAGGGTCTGCTGTTTGATGGAAATGTTGTTCTCGAAGGCATACAGGATGCAATCCTTCAGAGACCAGGCATCCTGTGCCCGGGCGTTTGTAAAAAACATCGCCAGGAGGATGTGAAACAACAGGATAAATTTCTTATTTTGCTTCATGCCTGAAGTGATTTAGAAAAACCGCCGAAAGTGAGGTTTCATTTCAGTACGGATACCGCGGGTTATTGTATTCTGAATAAGAAACGTAAAGATAATTATTTACGCATATAATACAGGCTTTATTCATGCCTTTCTCGGAGAAAACCATCGAACATAAAGATTTTGGGAGGATCACCATCGTAAAAAGCAGTAGGGCCCGCAGGATTAGCCTTTCCATGAAGCCTTTCGAGGACCTGAAACTAACCGTACCCATGTTCGTCTCCTACAAAAGGGCGGAGGAATTTCTCGGGCAGAAGGGTAAATGGATCCATAAGAACCTTGAAAAAATCCGCAGGCTTGAAGACCAGTATACCCTGTTTACGGAGAAAACAGAATTCAGAACCAGAGAGCATGAACTGGAGATTTGCAGGCGCGGCAATGAGCCGGCAACCTTCAGCCTGCGGAACGGGAAGATCAGGGTTAAAATACCGGAAGGGGCCCGCGTGGATGACCCGCGGATCCAGGAATTAATCCGCTGCGGAATACAGGCTGCATGGAGGATGGAGGCCAAAAGGCATCTACCCCGGCGGCTGGAGGAACTTTCCGGGGAACACGGCCTGTCGTACAACCGGGTGTTCATAAAGAACAACAGGTCTCGCTGGGGCTCATGTTCGCACAAGAACAACATCAACCTGAGCCTTCATATGATGAGGCTTCCGGAACACCTGATCGACTACATCCTGCTTCACGAACTGGTTCATACGGTGCACAAGAACCACAGCAAACATTTCTGGAAGGATCTGGAAAGGATATTTCCTTCGGCGAAAGCGGCGGACCGGGAACTTAAAAGGTACCGGCTGGATATTTATTGAGGGGAAGGTGAAACCCGGTCAATGATGGCTGAAAATTCTCTGAAGGGAGTCCTTCTACGCAGCAGGCGCTCAGTTTTCATGGATCTTGCGCTCCAGGATCCGGTCGAGGCTGCCCACATACTCGAGTGCCTTCTTTTTTCCGAACAATTTGGTGAATTCGCGTATCACGAAATTCTTGATGTCCGTAATCCAGTCCAGGTAGGAGAGGGTGGATATGCGGCCATCCTCCTGTTTGTCCATATACCTTTTAACGATGTTTACCTTGGAATGATAGGCCATATAGGCTTTGATGGATGTCAGCAGGGACGGCTCAATGTAATTCTCGATGTACTTCAGTTCGCTTGGGATCACCTCGTAGGTGATCTCGTAAAAGTTGCTGAAAGGGAAATTCCAGTTGATGTAGTGCCTGAAAAAGTTGGTAATGTTGAAGGTTTTTTTCTTATCGTTTTTGTCCACGGATTCCAGGAAAAGTGTGTTCAGGTTCTTACGGTAGGAATCCTTTATGGTGTCGTCCAGGATTTCCGTGATCTCGGTCACGTGCTTTTCGTATTCCCTTGAAAAAAGGTTCAGTGTGAACTGTTTGTTCTCAAAGGGATTCTGTAACTTGATGATTTTCGTAATGACGGCAACCTCGTCTTCGATCAGCGGAGTTATCGGGAAGATCCGTTCTTCCAGGATCCTCTCGAAAAGCTTTTCGGTAAAATATCCCGAAAGGACAAGCTTGTCCAGTTCGGAATCCTTTCTGGTGAATTGTTCTATTTCACTGTGGTAGATTGATAGATAGTGGCTGATCCGGCTCTTGATCTGTGCTTTTTTGGCATCCACGATCAGCTGGATATACAGGGGATAGTATTCCTCCCTCCGGTATATCCTGGGTTTGGCCCTTCTGTTGAGGTAGTGTTTAACCGTAATTTTTTTACTGTGCATGGGATCTGCCTCGATATGCAAGTAAATATAAAAAAAATGGGATAAACTTGCCTAATCCACTGCCATATCCTTCAGCTTCATATTCATCTTCCTGCGCCAGCAGAATTTCTCGCCCGGGATTACCTGTGGTCGAAACGAGTAATTCCCGCCCGGGAGGCCTCCTGAAGTGCTTCCCGGTACTCCTCCAGTGAGATCGGTCGGCGGAGGGAAGGATGGTCCCAAGCCTTTCCGCAGGGGCGATACTGGGGCATGATGTTAACGTAAGTGCCGGGCGAGATCTCGCGGGAGAGGAATTCCATGATCTGCCGGGTGCCTGCCAGGCCCTTGGGCATTACCAGGTGCCGGATGAGAAGTCCCCTTTCAGCAATACCGGAATCGTTAAGGACCAGGTCGCCGACCTGCCGATGCATTTCGGCGACGGCTGACCTGGCGTAGTCGCTGTAATCGGGAGCAGCGCATGTTTCCTTTGCAATCTCCCGGTTCCAGAACTTGAAATCGGGCATGTAAATATCCACGATCCCATCCAGTTGTTCAAGGGTGGGCACCAGGTCGTAGCCGCCGGTATTGTAAACCAGTGGTATGTGGAGACCGCCTTCCACAGCAAGGATCAGCGACTGGAGAATCTGTGGGACGACATGGGATGGAGTAACAAAATTGATGTTGTGACATCCCATGGCCTGGAGGGTGAGCATCATGTCCGCCAGCTCGCCCGGCATTACGGGCTGACCCCTTCCCTCATGGCTGATATCGTAGTTCTGGCAGAAATTGCAGAGCAGATTGCAGTGGGTGAAAAAGATGGTGCCGGACCCGTGGATTCCGGAGATGGGGGACTCCTCGCCGAAATGTGGCGTGTAGCTGGAGACCCCGGCCAGTTCACCCGTTCTGCAGGTGCCTAGGTCGCCGCTCAAGCGGTCGGCATGGCACTGTCTCGGGCACAGGGTGCAGTCCCTCAACTCCCCGTACAGTCTCTCGGCACGTTCTTTAAGTACTCCCTGTTCGTAGCTGCGAAGGTACACCGGTTCCATGGGGCTAAGTTATGGAAAAGGTTCCAACCCGTTGATTCCAGACCTGCCGGGGGGTCTGAATAAATTTTTGTAAATTTGCACCGCTTTCAAAGGATTGACCCATGGTGTAATTGGCAACACGTCGGATTTTGGTTCCGAAGAGTCTAGGTTCGAGCCCTAGTGGGTCAACGGTAACAACAGCCCGTTTGCTTGCTGGACCAGCGATCGGGCTGTTCTGGTTAAAGGCAAATGCTCCGGCCATGACTTTGCCGGAGAGGTTGATTTTAATTTTAATTTTGTGCAGAAGACGAACGATCGGGCGATGAAAAAGACCGGTATTATCATGATCATTATAATTTCCCTGATCCAGGGAATCGGGGCGCAGGTTAAAAACATCAACATTTCGGGTTCTTTCCAGGGGGTCTTTACAGTGAGCGGGATAGATAAGGATTATAAGGTTGCCGGCTCACCATACCTGACGGAAAGCTGGATGTACGGGACGCTGGAATTGAAAGAGGCTTTTTTGAACGAGACCGGCGGGGGAGGAAACAGCACGGCAAGCCGAACGGAAGAGAACATCGAGATGATCCGGAAATGCAACGAATTGATCGAACGGGTTTCCGATCCGGAATACCGCACCGTCGCCTTGAAATTGACCCGGACAGGCACCAGGCACTACAACCGGCGCATCCACTCGGATGTCGAATTAAGCGAGAGCGAATTTGAAGAACTTCCCGTCGTGGCGAATGATCTCGAGGAGAAACTCCTGGCTTTCCTGGTGGAGATCAGGAATCAATATGAATCGGGTTTTAAGGAAGTAAACCGGATCGACGGATTGTTCAGGTATAATTTGTATGCACAGGAGTTTGAGATGATTTATGGATCCGATACACTTGCCATCCGGTCACCGCTTGATATAAAAAGCATCTCTCTCAGCAATAAAAAGTTTATCTACGGATTTTACATCGAGCGGGAATTTGGGAACGATTATCTCGGATCCTCCTATTTCGAGGTCCTGAACGAAGGGGGCTGTAAACTGTTGGTCCGGCATAATGTAAAGATCAAGAGCCAGAGCGGTCCGGTCACCCATAGCTGGGCCGGCGGCGAGGGGGACTCCTTTGTCAAGATCCGGCAGCTTTATTACCAGAAGGCGGAAGGAATGGAAGTTAAGCATATGAAAAAAAACAGAAAGTGCCTGAAGGAAATCTTTGCCGACAGGTATTATGAAATCGAACAATACATCCGCAGCGAAAGGATAAACATCAACGACGAAAAAGAATTAATAAAGGTTTTCAATTATTACAACAGCCTGGATTCATAGCATGGGAATGCGGCATTACCTGATGAAAATACCCTTTTTTGGATTGCTGCTGGCAACATCCACCATGATATTCGGCCAGCGGATTACCCGGGTCAGGTATCTGGGGATGGAAATACATCAGAACCGGGCGATTATCAGCTTTGATCTGATATCCCGCGAAGAGGGCTCCGTGCATTCCGTGCAGTTGAAATTTCTGGATAAACAATACAATCTGGTCACACCGACCAAGCTAAGCGGTGATGTGGGTGCTAATATCCATAGCGGAGAAAAAAAATCCATCGAGTGGGAAATATCGGGAGATTATGATTTTGCCGGTTCGACCATCACTCCGGTATTGTTCGTTGACGGGCTCAGCAAGGAGTTCAACAAGCCCGGGGGACCGGGTAACGCAGCTTTTTCCCTGCTGATGCCGGGTCTGGGGGACTATTTTGTTGCGGACCACCGGATGATGTATTTCAAGCCTTACCTGAGGACCGTCTCATCGCTTGGGCTGATCGGCTTGGGCATCTATGCAGGGAGTCAGAGATACCATGCCGAAGGAGAATACATACGTGTTCTGAGGGCGGATCAGTGGCGAAGAACCGGCGATGACCGCTTCAAATGGGTTTACCGGGAAGGGGACCTTCAGTACTGGTGGTTCAAGGGGGATAAGGAAGTATTCATCGCCATGGGAGCAGCCATCTGGGCCTACGATTTCATCTGGGTCCTGGTAAGGGGAGGCAACAACAAGCGCCTTTTAGAGGAATTAAACCGGAATTCAAACATAACCCTGGGTTACTTTAACGGCGATTTAGGGTTCAAATACTGCCTGACCTTTTAGGCTTTACCGAACATACCCCGGGAGATCAATCTAAGGCCACCAGGCCCTCCCCGCTCATTTTCCATACCTCCCCTGCGATCTCATGTTTCCAGAGCTCATCCGGTGACTCAACCCGGTCGAGAAAATACCTTGTATTTTCATCCAGGCGGATGTATTTGCCTTCGGGAACCATGATGGATACCTTTGTGTTATGAGCCCTCCATTTATTCGGTTTCAGGATGCTGAAGTATGGATCCAGGACAAGGGTCGAGGATTCCTGCCGCCACTGGTAATCAATCCTGGAGGCATTCATGGTGGCTTCCGCGCTGGTCCATCCCCGGAAATTTTTGCGCACGGCTATCTCCCATTCTTCAAAGCTGCCCGGCAGGATGTTAAGATCGATCTTTCCGTAAACCCTCTCGTCCGTGGAAAGCACATACCAGTCATCATCGTAGCTGGTATACCAATCGTCCGAAAACCCCTCTATACCCGGATCCGGATTCATCCGGACCACCAGGGTATCGGACGGAAATGCACCCAGTTCATAGTTGGTGCTGGTCATGCCGTGATCGGTAAATTGCAGGCCTTCAAAGGCAGCCATTGACAACAGGAAGACGAGGCTCAGTATCCACAGCACCAGGGCAGTCAGGCCGATCATACGGTCGTTGGCCTTGAACCGGAACATCACCTTGATCCCGCCGTAGATCAGGGCGATGATGGGTATGACGATGGTGAAGAACAGGGCGATCGAGATCAGGGTAAGATTTGTGGGATCCCCGAAAACACCGAATATCTCGGCAAAGGAATGAATGTCTGCGCCGAAGAACCGAATCGGGAAAATACTGCTGCTGAAGAAGAAACCCAGGGTTAGCGCACTGATGGCTACCAGTCCCCCGATAATCAGAGCAAATCCCAGGATAAACAGTACAATTTTGAAAAGTATAAGGATGAATTGCCCGAAGGCGTGGAAGATTTCGTCCAGGACATGCCTTGTCTTTTTCATTTCCCTGGAATTCCTGACCTTCTGGTATCCCTCCTTTACGTTTTCTTTCACCGTATCATACTCCTCACGAATGGTTTTCTCAATGTTCGATACCGTTACCTTTTCACCCCGCATTTCCAGTTTTTCAGCAGCCGTAGTTGCTTTCGGAACGGCGATCCAGAGGACGATGTACAGGAGAAAGATTACGCCTCCCCCGGTGGCCAGGAAGAAGATGATCCAAAGAAGCCGCATCAGCCAGGTTTCAATTCCGAAATAGGCCGCCAGACCGGAACATACCCCTCCGATAACGGCGTTATCCGGATCGCGATAGAATTTCCTGGTTTTTTTTCCGTTCCGATAGGCTTTGCCTTCAGCATCACCGGATGTTTCCTCATCATCCAGAAATTCTTCCGGTTGACCCATGACCTGAATGATATCCCGGACATCATCTATGGTGATAACCTGTTTCTTTTCGTTTATTTTTTCCTGGAAAAGTTCGGCAATACGCGATTCGATGTCTCCAATAATCTCGTTCCCTTCCTCGGTGTTCCGGAACCGCTGGCTGATCGAATCCAGGTAATCCTTCAGTGCCTGGTATGCATCTTCATCCAGGGTAAATATCTGCCCGCTCAGGTTGATTTTAATGGTCGTTTTCATGACGGTTATTTAGATGTTTTCTTCTTTTGGTTTAACATATTGACGGCTTCAACCAGTTCGTTCCAGGACCGGTCCATTTCCTCCAGGAATTTTCTACCCGTCTCGGTAATGGTATAATATTTCCTTGGTGGGCCCTGGGTGGACTCTTCCCAGCGGTATCCGAGCAATCCCGCATTCTTCTGCCGGGTAAGCAGTGGGTAGAGGGTCCCTTCCACAACGATCAGCCTTGCCTGCTTCAGTTCCCTGATGATGTCCGAAGCATAGGCATCGTTCCTTGAAAGGACCGAAAGAATGCAGTATTCCAGGATCCCCTTTCGCATCTGTGCTTTTGCATTTTCTACATTCATATGACAGGTATTAATGCTCTGTTATAATACAACGTAAAGTCTTAGCTCACCCAGGCAGCATGCCTTCGATGCCGACGGTGCAGAGCTGGGATTTTCCATTTTTATCCCGGCACGGTCGCTCTTACCCGAAACCGGCATACCCGTCTCCTTTACTGTGGTATCCCGTGAGGGAATCGCAGTTTCGTGGATGGTTCCGGCCATATGGGTACTGGAGCGCTCATACAGGAGATCAAACATGCAGATGCTCCCGAGGCTGAGGAAGACCAGGATAAATGTTAACTTTAGACTCACCAGTATTTTTTGAATACTATACATAACAAGTAAATATCCAATGCAAAGATATATAAAAAAATAAATACTATGCAAAACATAGTACTATATTTTTTTAAATTTTTATTTAATCATTTTATAATTATCTGGGAAACAATATATTACATTAATAAAATTTTTTTACTACGGAGCGCCACAGCGCGCTGAATAACCGGGTATCGAGAATCGTAAAAGAACATGGCACGGGGAATTTTACTCAAGATGAAAGCCGAATTGGGACCGGGAAGGACCGGAGAGGGGGATGGGCAAGCTGCAACGGGCGCTGAGGCAAGGTATGTCCTGAGGCTGGGAACCGAAGACATCGATATGAATGCTCTCCTGGGCAAAACGGTTGCTTTCAACTACCTGGATACCATCCACTGCATACGTTGCGGGAGGGTTACCGGGAAATCCTTTGCCCAGGGTTACTGTTATCCTTGTTTTACCACCGCTCCCGAAACCAGCGAATGCGTTCTGAGACCGGAATTATGCAGGGCGCACGAAGGAATTTCCAGGGATATGGCATGGTCCGAAGAGCATTGCCTGAAGGACCACATTGTATATCTGGCCATTTCCAGCGGGCTTAAGGTAGGGGTTACACGTGAATCACAGATACCGACCCGGTGGATTGATCAGGGAGCATGGAAGGCCATTCCTCTTGCCAGGACGCCCAACCGTTACCTGGCCGGTTGCATAGAAGTGGCGCTTAAGGCTCACATGAGCGATAAAACCAACTGGAGGCATATGCTGACCGATAAGGTGGAAAGGGGGATTGACCTTATGGAGGAGAAACGGAGGGCCTCCGGATTGCTGGAGGGGGAACTGGCATCCTACATCGTACCGGATGATCGGATAACCGAGATCAACTATCCGGTGCTGGCATATCCCAGTAAGGTCCGCAGCCTGGGATTCGACCGCACCCGGTTCGTTGAGGCCGTGCTCACCGGGATCAAGGGGCAGTACCTGATTTTTGAGGATGGTTCCGTACTGAACATCCGAAAACACAGCGGGTACCTGGTCGGGATGGAATATGAATAGATCATCTTTTGGCAAGGGAAGCGTGATCACCCCGGGGTGACGGAAAATGAACCTGTCCGGATGGCCGTGCTTGTATTATTATTTTATAATTTTGATACACTTACCAATCAAGATCATATGAAGATCTGCCGCACCTACCACAAGCTTAGTTTGCTCATCGGTCTTGCCCTCTCAGTATTCACAGGGTTTTGCATGGGACAGGACGATCCGGGCCAGCTGCTGGAATGGTATCTCGAAACCGGTTCAGCCGATTACGCGGAGCGGATCCGCGAGGAATTCCCGGGAACCCCACAGGAGCGTTTTTGCAATGCCTGGGAATACCTGGGCGCCAATAACCAGATGGCCAGGGAGCAGGCGAAATTACTTGTTGAAAGCTACCCCGGATTCGCCCCGGGGCATTTTTTGATGGGGACCATACTCTCGGAGGGTTTTGAAGACTATGCTGAAGCGGTTGCCTGGTTTGACAGGGGACTGGAAATCGATCCGGAATTCATGTGGTCTTATCTGAACCGGGGAATAGCCCGGATCGGAATGAAGGACTATACCGCTGCAAAGGAAGACTTCGAACAGGTGCTTAAACTGAAACGGGGATTCGCACGAGGATTTTTACTCCGAGGAGTTGCCAATTATGGACTTGGCAACCAGGAAGCCATGCTGGCGGATTTTGAGATCGGCCTCCAGCTTGATTTCATGGCCCTTTCCCGGATCCCGGGAAACCTGGCCAACGATGCAGTGGACAGGGCCATTGAAGTCTCCCAGGAAAATGCAATCTTTTACTATGCGCGCGGGTACGCTCGTTTTGTCAAAGGAAATTACCGAGCCGCCAGCAGTGATTTCAGTAAATGCACGGAACTGGTACCCGGGAGTTCGGATTTTTATAAGTATTCAGGTGCCAGCCGGATGCATCTTGACGATTTTGAAGAGGCTCAGAAAGATTTGAATTATGCCCTGAGCGTCAATCCCGATGACCCGGAAACTTACTATTTCCTGGGCATCCTGATGAACGATTTCCTGAAGCAGCCAGCCATGGCCCGAGAGTACCTGAACCATGCCATCCGGCTGGACGGATCGAAAGGCATATATTATTTCGAAAGAGCCAGGGCAGACTACAAATTGATGAACTACGAGGCTGCTCGCGACGATGTCAACCTGGCGCTCCAGCTTGAACACCGTAAAGGGGATTTTTATGCCCTGCGCGGAAACGTCAAAATAAAACTGGGCAGTCCACCGGAAGAAGCCTGCCAGGATTTTAAAAAAGCCCAGGAATGGGGAACCGCACAGAACCTGAAACGGATCATGAAAAAGTCCTGCCCCGATTGATCTCAGGGAACATTAAAGCCAAATCGGTATGGACAGATACAAAATCACCAGGGGAGATCAAATACGGATCCCGATCACAATGACGTCATCTACCTGCTCGGCATCGTAAGGTACGATCCAGTCGTAGAATGCTTTTTTCAGGATGGTTTTCTGCTCATCCATGGGCTTCTGGTGGATCTGAAGAAACAGCTCCTTAAGTTTCTTTATCATGAACTTTTTATTGCCCGGTCCCCCGAACTGATCCTGGAAGCCGTCTGAGAAGGTATACAGCACATCTCCTTTCCGGGCTTCCATTTCATGGTTATTAAAGGGATCGCCGGCCCGCTCGTGGATACCGATGGGCATACGGTCGGCCTTCACCTGTAGGATCTCTTCATCCCGGATCATGATAAGCGGATTATTGGCGCCGGCGAATTCAATGATCATTTTATTGTAATCGATAACATGCAGGGCAAGGTCCATGCCGTCTTTCTGTTCACCCTCTTCCCCTTTTTGTTTGAGTGCGGCAATGACTTCCGCCCTAAGTTCATTCAGTATTTCGGAAGGCTTGACGATGCCCTGTGCACCGACGATATTATTCAGGAAAGCCACGCCCAGCATGCTCATGAACGCCCCCGGGACACCGTGACCGGTGCAGTCCGCCGCCACCGTTATCACCTTGCCGTCCTGCTTGGCAAGCCAGTAAAAATCACCGCTGACCACGTCCCTGGGCAGGAACAGGATGAATCCGTCCAGGTCGAGCTTACTCAGGTCATCTTCCGGTGGAAGCAGGGCGCGCTGGATCTTCTGCGCGTACTGTATGCTGTCCATGATGTCCTTGTTCTTTTCCTCGATGACCTCTTTCTGGGCAACAACTTCCGCAGTTCGCTCCCGGATGATTTCCCGTAGCTGGCGCGTATATACTTTTACGATGATATAAACCAGGGCAGAGGCCAGCAGTACATAAAGAATATATGCCCACCATTTGCGATACCAGGGTGCCAGAATGGTAAACTCATAGGTCGCCTCTTCACTGATATGCCCGTATATATTTCGTGCCTTAACCCTGAATATATACTTTCCTTCGTGCAGGTTTGTATAGGGCCGGTAATTCTCATCCGTCCAGTCGCTCCAGGCTTTATCATTGCCTTCGAGTATGTAACTGAATTTCATAAAGGACTCGTCCTCGCTCGGTTGTGCAGAGAAGTTGAATACCAGGGAATTCTTCGAGTACGGCAGAACCGGTTTCAGTTCTGTTGTCTGGTACATGCCTATGATCCCGGCATGGTTAAAGAAATTCCCCCCGAATACCAGTCCCCCGTCCCCCACTTCAATTTTCCGGATGTATGCCTTGTAATCCTGGTTGTAGTCCTTTTCGGTCTTGTAGTCAAAACGGAACAGGCCTTCTTCCCCGCCCAGCCACACTATTCCGTCCTTGTCCGGATAGATGGCATGGATGATTCCTTCCGATAAGCGTGCAAAGGGTGCACTGATCCATTCAAATTTACCGGCAGATACCTGGTTCAGGTAGCCCACCCCGTACCTCGACTCGGCCGACTCCGAGAACGTTACCATCCATATCTGTGGATCGGTGAATTCCGTAACGCGGTGGATGTAATAGGTGTCATCGGCAAATTGCTCCCCATACGAGGAATCCGGCTCAAACCGGTCTTCCTGCATGATGTACTTATATAATCCCCGGTTGGTGGCAACGATCGGCGGACCCTTATACTGTGAAATGATAAAGGGCCCTTCCGGAAGACCCTCTTCGGCCCCGTAGCGTGAAATGGTGTATTCCCCGATTCGGTTATCCTTGAAATTGCGTATGTGCATTCTCAGGACAACGTCTTCCGGGGTACCCATCCAGAGGTTTCCCATATGATCCTCGGCGATGTTGGTGATGTTCTCGTGTATCTCCTCTATGTATCCTTCCGGGATCCACTTGCCGTTTTCCCTGCGGAAACTTACCAGCCCGCTTTCCAGTCCCACAAATACCCTTGCCGAGTCCAGCTTGGACTGGTAGAGGTCGTATGGATACTCGCTGAGCAGGCTTTTCGTCCGGTTGTCACGGGTCACCTCAACGATGTCCGTGTTCGTAAGCACCAGCAGGATCTCCTCTCCCCTGAAGGAAAAGGTAATCATGTCCCAGCATTCGATGTCGATACCCGGCACGGCTCTGAATACGGGCTGAGAGAAGTCGGACAGGGAAGGAGCGTAGGGTTCCTGGTCAAGGTAGAAGAGTCCCACATTCGTCGTTGCATAGATCTTCCCGTTAAAACGGGTAATGGCCTGAATGGTCCCCGGCAGTCCCTTGCTATCGGTAAATTGAGTCATGGGGGTATTGATCTCCACCCTGCTGATGCCATTGCTCAGGGCAAGCCAGAGATTCCCGGTCTGGTCCACAAACTGTCCCTGTACGATGTCATCCTGTAGTCCCGATGACTTGTCAAGAAAAGTAACCAGGTTGAAAGACGTGTCCATGATAACGGCTCCATAGCCCCAGGTTCCGATGGAAATGCGTTCCTCATCGATGCGAATGGCACCGTAAATCTCAATATTCTGTAAAAGCTTGTCTTCGGCAGTCCGGATCTTCCTGACGCGGTCGGTCGAAAAATCACCTGCTGAATATTCCAGATAGTAAAGCCCATCGCTTTCCGTAATGACCAGGATCTTCCCGGGTTTCAAGGTGATCATACCGAAGATCACCTTATCGCTGAATTTCTCACTGCTGTTGACGGGGATAAACCGGTCACCTACCAGACGGGCCAGGCCGGATTCTGAGAATTTTATATAAAGGACATTATCGGCGTAAAAAGACTCGTGTATTTCCTCCTCGGAGTGAATGGTATGAATCGAATCGTTATTCCAAATGAAAATGTGGTGGTAGCACTGGAAAACCATTCCGCTGTTCGTGGAGTGGATTTTCCATACATCGCTGAATTCACGGTATTCCTCGTCCAGCCCTGACAACAATGAGACGTACGTCATCTGCCCGATGGAATCCGGTCTAAGGAATCCGAATTCATTGACCGCGCCGACAAAAATTCTGCCGGAATTATCCATTTCGAGGGATCTGACCAGGGAACCGGTACTGACCTTGATGAGGTTCCAGGTGCTTCCGTCGTATTCCAGGACGCCCTGGTTGTTGGCAAAATACATAATCCCCCGCTGATCCTGCAGGCAGCCCCAGTTCTGGGCAAGTGCATTGTACTGTTTCGGGGAGAAATTGTATACCGGATACAGCCCGGATTCCTGTTCAACACCTGCCTGGAGTTGGAGCGAAAAGGCAAGGCATAAAAGGAATGACCATGAAAACGATATGACCGCCCTTTTTCCTGTTGCCATACGAACAAAAATAGTAAAACAATCATAAAAAAACCCTTCCGATGAGGGAAGGGTTTTAAAGGCGGTTTTGATTCCTTTTATTCCTTGATCAGTATCCTGTGCAGTAATGCATTGCTGGTTCTCAGGTGGAAGTGATAAAGTCCGTCGCTGAATCCGGACATATCAATCTGGGTATCCAGCCTTCCGGGCACGTCATCATACTGTCTTTGCATGATGACCTTACCGGCAACATCATAGATCATCAGAATTACGTCGTCTTTTCCTTTCAGTTCCATGCTGATGTTGACCATACCCGAACTCGGGTTGGGGTAGATGTTCAGCTTGCTCAGGTCGATGATGGATTCAATGCCTGTTATTTTCAGCTTGCCCTTCCGGTTGGACCGGGAAGAATTCAATGTCGCTGCCTTGAAGTCGGTTGCCGTACAGCCGTCATCCGGGGCCGCAACCTCGATAAAGTAATAAACCCCTTCTTCCGTAACGTTGGCATCCGTATAGGAAGTCAAATTCGCAGCGAGGCTGGTCAGGGAATTCCATCCCGTAGCCGGCAGGTATTTATAGATATCGTATGTCGGTACGTCGAAACCTTCGTAATGGTCCCAGATCAGGTTAACGGCGTCGTTGATCCCCAGGTTCATGGTCAGGTGGATGGTCTTGTGAGGATCGCTCAGCTCGGATTCATTATCGCATTCATCCACCACGCTCAGGCGGTACCTCCAGGACCGGACGGTCGGATCGGCGACCGGGTCCACAAAGATGCTCAGGCTGTCCACATC
>CAZNQG010000078.1:0-16183 GCA_964575235.1 uncultured Bacteroides sp. | reverse complement strand
TCTGACCCGCAAGGATAAAAAGAAGAGGGTGCCCCTTTTGAGACACCCCCTTTTTATTCTCATTTAAAGTCCCCTTTACAGTTCGTCCTCATCCTCTTCTTCGTCGATCTCCTTCATCTCAAAGGGGAGTTCCAGGGCATTCTGGAACAGTTCACCCAGTTCCTCGATGGATTCATCGTCGGCTTCATAGCACCAGATGATTTGCACGTTCTTCCCCCCGGAAGTGTAATGCTGGATGTCCTTCAGCATTTCCAGCATATACTTGGAAGACCCGCTGTTTGCGTACTCAATCTGGAACTCCAGCTCTGTGTTCCGGTCCGCTTCTGTGAAGTATCTCTCCAGCCAATTAAAGATGCGTTGGAAAAATTCTCCCGGGTCCTCCGGGATCGAGCGCCCCTTCATAAGAAGCTTGCCCGTTTCGGCGTTGAAACTGACCTGCGGAGTACTGCTTGTCGGCTGAATGTCCAAATTTTCCATCGACTAAATTTACACATTTTCTTTATTATTCATAGTGCAGGGCAAGAATCGGATCAAGTTTGCTGGCCTTCTGGGCCGGATAATACCCCGAGACCACACCCACAATAAAACAGAGGATCACGCCAAGTATGATCCATACCCAGGGAATGAAGAAGGGTGTGTTCACCACCACGCTTACCAGGTTCCCGACGAGGATGCCCAGCACGATTCCCACGATACCGCCCAGTTGTCCGATAAGGATGGCTTCAAACAGGAACTGCTGCTTGATGGTTTTGGCTTTCGCGCCGATCGCTTTCCGGATCCCGATCTCGCGGGTTCTTTCGGTAACCGAGACCAGCATGATGTTCATCAGGCCGATGACCGCACCGAAAAGGGTGATCACCCCGATCAGGGTTGCCGCGATGGTAACGAACCTCAGGTTCTCGATCATCATGTTCGCAATGCTGTCGCTGCGGTTGATGTGAAAATCGGATTCGTCCTTGACGTCCAGGTTCCGGACCTGCCTGAAGACACCCTCCGCCTCCCCCATCGCAGCCTCCATCAAGGTTGCATCGATGGGCGTAACGTTGATCGAATAGCGCATGTTCGGCCTTGAAAAATACTGTCGCACGTTGGTATAGGGAAGTATGCAAAGGTTGCCGCTTTCTCCCCCTACGGCCGATCCCCGTGCCTTGAGGATCCCGATCACCTTGTAACGGCCGTTCCCAATGGTAATCAGCTGGTCCAGCGGATCCTCGCTCTTTTTAAAGACCTTTTTGACGATCCCGTCTCCGATGAGCGCGTAGTTCCGGTTCATCTGCACCTCCACGGCCGAGAAATTCCGGCCCTTTTCCACCTCATAGCCCGCCGTGCTCAGGTAATTCTCATCGGCTCCGATCACCGATACATTCGGGTGGGTCTTCTCGGATCTGTACTTGACGGTTGCGATCCCGGTCGCCCGGGTCCAGATGGAAACCTCGGCCGGGAACTCGTATGTTTCCTTGAATTCGCGGGCTTCCCGGTAGGATATGTAATCGTAATTCCTTCTCCGCTCCCTTTCCCCGCCTATGTGCACGTTGATCGACCGGCTCTCGATCGAGAAGGTATTGGCACCCATGCGTGAGAATTCTTCCGTGATGGAGTTGCGGATTGCATCGATGGCCGTGAGGATCCCGACAAGGGCCATGATGCCGAAGCCTATGATCAGCATGGTAAGGATGGCCCGGACCATGTTCGCACGGATCGACCGCATGCTGATCCTCAGGTTCTCCCCATAGAGATTGAATAACTTCATAAAATACTGTAAGATAACCGGGGACTAAAAATACGAAATAATAGCGTACCCATGCATAATCTGCGTTTAAACATATAAATTTGTGGGTCTATCGGAAATCCATAAAACTTTTTCAGACATGATATTTGACATCGAAATGATCCGCACGGTTTACGCGGATCTTCCCTCCCGGATCCAAATAGCGAAAGAACTTCTCATGAGGCCGCTTTCCCTGGCTGAAAAGATCCTTTATACCCACCTGGACGCCGAACAGGAACTGCAGAATTTCAAACGCGGCGCGGATTACGTCTATTTCAATCCCGACCGAGTAGCCATGCAGGATGCCACGGCCCAGATGGCCCTTCTGCAGTTCATGCAGGCCGGGAAAGACAAGGTGGCGGTCCCCTCCACCGTCCACTGCGACCACCTGATCCTTGCACGGCAGGGAGCCCTGAAGGACCTGGCGGATTCCCGAAAGATGAACCAGGAAGTTTTCGATTTCCTGGCATCGGTTTCGAATAAATACGGCATCGGCTTCTGGAAACCGGGAGCCGGCATCATCCACCAGGTCGTCCTCGAGAACTATGCTTTCCCGGGCGGAATGATGATCGGTACGGATTCCCATACGGTAAATGCCGGGGGACTCGGAATGGTCGCCGTCGGGGTGGGCGGTGCGGATGCCGTCGATGTCATGGCCGGGATGCCCTGGGAACTCAAATTCCCCAAACTGATCGGCGTCAAACTTACCGGCAAACTGAACGGATGGACCTCGGCCAAGGACGTGATCCTGAAGGTGGCCGGCATCCTGACCGTGAAAGGCGGCACCGGTTACATCCTGGAATATTTCGGCGAGGGAGCCGAGAGCATTTCCTGCACGGGCAAGGGAACCATCTGCAACATGGGGGCAGAGATCGGAGCCACCACCTCCCTGTTTGGCTACGATCGGAAGATGTCGGACTACCTGCAGGGGACCGGCAGGAAGGAGGTCGCTTCCGCAGCAGACGGCATCGCCGAACACCTGGCCGGTGACCCGGAGGTTTACCGTGAGCCTGAAAAATGGTTCGATCAGGTGATCGAAATCAACCTCTCGGAGCTGGAACCCCATATCAACGGTCCCTTCTCGCCCGACAGGGCATGGCCCCTGTCCGAATTCGCAATGGCGGTGGAGGAGAACGGTTACCCGGCGAAGCTTGATGTGGGACTCATAGGGTCCTGCACCAACTCCTCCTATGAAGACATTACCCGGGCCGCATCCGTTGCCCGACAGGCGCTTGAAAAGGGACTCCGGGCAAAGTCCGGGTTCACCATCACCCCCGGTTCCGAACAGGTGCGATACACCATGGAACGGGACGGCCTTCTGAAGGTCTTCGAAGACATCGGGGGCGTGGTGCTGGCCAACGCCTGCGGACCCTGCATCGGCCAATGGGCAAGACATAATGCCGAAAACCTGGAAGAGAATTCCATCGTTACTTCCTTCAACCGCAACTTCGCCAAACGCAACGACGGGAACCCTAAAACCCACGCCTTCGTGGCATCCCCGGAGATCGTGACGGCACTGGCCATCGCGGGGGACCTGAGGTTCAATCCCGTGAAGGACAAACTGATGAACAGCAAGGGCGAAGAGGTTATGCTTAAGGAGCCTTTGGGACTCGAACTTCCCCCGAAAGGATTCGCCGTGGAGGACAACGGATACGTTGCCCCGGCCGAAAACGGATCCGATCTGGAAGTCCCCGTCGACCCGGCCTCAGAGAGGCTGCAGCTGCTGGAGGGATTCCCGGCATGGGACGGCAAGAATCTGGATGGGATGAAACTCCTGATCAAGGTGAGCGGGAAATGCACCACCGACCACATATCCATGGCAGGCCCCTGGCTTCGCTACCGCGGCCACCTTGACAACATCTCGAACAACCTGATGATAGGGGCCGTAAACGCCTTCAATGAAAAGACCAATTCGGTCCGCAACCAGCTCTCCGGGAAATACGAGCCCGTACCCGATACGGCCAGGACCTACAAGCACGAGGGAATCCGTTCCCTGATCGTCGGGGACGAGAACTACGGGGAGGGTTCCTCCCGCGAGCACGCCGCTATGGAACCACGACACCTGGGCGTGAGCGCCGTGCTGGTACGCTCCTTTGCCCGGATCCACGAAACCAACCTGAAAAAACAGGGAGTGCTTGCGCTGACCTTTGCCGATAAATCGGACTACGAGCGGATCCGCGAGGACGACAACATCGAGATTCTCGGGTTGTCCGGGTTTGCACCGGGACGCCCCCTGACCGTCCGGTTGCACCATTCGGACGGGACCACGGAAGAGTTCCCCGTGAACCATACCTACAACGAGAAACAGATCGAGTGGTTCAGGGCGGGTTCCGCGCTTAACCTCATCAAGCGGAAAAACCGGTAACCGGAGTAAGGGAAAAGCCGGCACTCCCCATTCCCGGGAAAATCTTGAGAAGGGACAGGACGGCTTTACGTTTACAGTCTTTTTTTTTAAATTGCCGTAAAAGAACCGTTGATGCTGGAAAGGATCATTTTATGGCTGGAATCACACCAGGGAACCTGCGCGTTTAAGGAGCAGACCGGGCTCGAATGCCCGGGATGCGGACTGCAGCGAAGCCTGATCGCCCTGCTGAAGGGAGACCTGCTGGAAAGCTTCCTCCTTTTTCCGGCCCTGCTCCCCCTGATGGCGATGTTCTTCTTCCTGGCTATACACCTGGTCTTCAAACTGAAGCACGGGGCAGTGGTCCTCAAGATCTTCTACATTACCAACGTAATCCTTATCGTTGCAGGCTACATCTATAAAATAATCATCCCTTAATCCAAAACCATTATGGCAGCTACAAATCAAAACACCGGGACTCCGGCCGAATCGCCGGTCGTGAAGGTTCCCATCCCCCAGTCCCAGGGCATCCTCATCCTGGGTATCTTTTCGCTTGTTACGACATTCTGCTGCGGAGGCATCGGTTTCGTGGGACTTGTGCTGGGTATCATTGCGGTGGTCATGTCGTCCAAAGCCCTGGAAACCTACGAGCAAAATCCAAAGGCCTACACGGAAGGCTCCCTGAAGAATGTGAACGGGGGCAGGGTCTGCGGCATCATCGGCATCGTGGTCAACGGCGTCCTGATCATTTTCGGGATCGTCTACCTGATCCTGGTGGGAGCGGGACTGACGGCCTTCTTCAGTTCATTCCCCTGGGAAGACTACCTGTAAAAATGTTCATCCACCGGGCTCATGGACCTTGCGCAGCGGACAGAGGCCTTCGCCTCACTGGGTGATTATCTGAAAGACAGGCTCCATGACCCGCCGGATGTACTTCCCTCGCCCGGGACCCCGGCGGATGACCTTTTCCGGGATCCCGGACTGGCAAGCCTGAGCAGGGAGGCCGAAGCAGCCAATCCCTGGTTCGTCCCGCTCTTCGTGCACCATGCACTGTACGAAACGGCACGCCTGCTGGACCGGAAGAACCTGGAAGAATGGACCGGCCGCTACCCGGCATCCTCCTTCCGCCCTGACCGGGCCCGCACGGTGGGAACCGTGCTGGCAGGCAACATCCCCCTGGTGGGATTCCACGATTTCCTCTGCATCCTGATAAGCGGTCACCGCTTCAAGGGAAAACTGTCGGGCAAAGACGACAAACTCCTGCCCTTCCTTGCCGATAGACTGGTTTCCCTCCAACCCGCCCTCGGGCCCTTCATCCGATTCGAGGAGGACCGCCTGGGGGGCATCGACGCCATCATCGCGACGGGAAGCAACAATACCTTCCGTTATTTTGAATATTATTTCGGGAAATACGCCCACATCTTCCGGAAGAACCGGAACGGTGCGGCCATTCTGGACGGGACGGAATCCGGGGAAGAGCTCTGTGCACTCGCCGACGATGTGTTCCTCTACTTCGGCATGGGGTGCCGCAACGTGGCCAAATTGTACCTACCTGAAAACTACGGGTATAAGAAGCTTTTCGAGGCCTTCGAAAGGTACCGGAACCTGATCGACCACAACAAATACGCCAACAACTACCAGTACCAGCGTTCCGTCTTCCTCATGAACCTGGTTGAACACCATGACAACGGCTTCCTCCTCCTGAGGGAGGATCCCGCCCTGTCCTCCCCGGTGGGCACCCTTCATACACAGACCTGGGATGACCCCGGGACGCTGGCGGGAGACCTGCATGCCATACGGGAAGGGATCCAGTGCATTGCAGGCCCTGAAATGCCGGGCTTGTCCACCCTTCCCTTCGGCCGGACCCAGCGGCCCGAGTTATGGGATTATGCGGATCATGTGGATACCTTGGAATTTTTGTTTAACTTGTAGGAAAACTTGGATATGGTCCTCAAGTTCAGGTTAATATCAGACGAGCAGGATGACTTCATCCGCGACATTGAGATCCTGGCCGAGCAGACCTTTTTCCAGTTCCACATGGTCGTCCAGGAGAACCTGCATTTCGATAAGTCCCAGATCGCATCCTTCTTCATCTGCAACCGGGACTGGGAGAAAGAGCAGGAGATCACCCTTTTCGAGCTCAGCGAGGAAGAGGCGGCCAATGTGGTCACCATGGACAGTGCAAAGATCGGGGATCATGTCAGCGAGGTGCACGACAAGCTCATGTACGTGTTCGACGTATTCAACGAGCGACTCTTTTTCATCGAACTCGTCGAAAAGCACCCCGGGGATCCCGCCCGTAAATACCCGTATTGCTGCCTTGAACAGGGTAAGCCTCCGCACCAGTTGCTGATGGACCAGCTTTTCGGAACGGACTCCTTCACCGACAACTCCTTCCTGGACGATCACTCGTTCGGTGAAGACTTGACGGACACCGGGAGCCTGGACGACCTGGGCTACGATTCAGAATACTTCGACGAGGACCCCGCCGATGAAAACTAAGTGGGCTGTTTTCATTGTCGGTTCGACGGGTGTGGGAAAAACCGGTGTGGCCATTGAACTGGCGGAATCCATCGGTACGGAAATCCTGTCGGCGGATTCCCGCCAGGTTTACCGTGAACTGAGCATCGGGACGGCCGTACCTTCCGCCCGGCAAATGGCACGCGTCAGGCATCATCTGGTCCAACACCGCTCCGTCCGGGAATATTACAATGCCTTTCTGTTTGAGCAGGAAGCTTTGCGCATCATGGGGAATCTTTTCCGCAAACACAGGGTGCTGGTGGTTGCCGGAGGCTCCGGGCTTTATGTCCAGGCCATCTGCAGCGGCATCGACGATATCCCGTCGGTGGACCCGGAAGTCCGCAGGTACCTGCTGGACCGCCTGGAAGGGGAAGGCATCGAAAGCCTCCGGTTTGAACTGAAGAAACTCGACCCGGAAAGCTACGAGAAGATCGACCTGAAAAATCCGAAGCGGGTCCTGAAGGCCCTGGAGGTTTGTATTACCTCCGGAAAGCCCTACTCCGCATTCCTGACCCATGAGAAAAAGAAGCGTAATTTCCGCTCCCTCAAGATCGGGCTCAACCTGCAGCGGGAGGCCCTCTATGAGAGGATCGACCGGAGGGTGGACGAGATGATGGAACAGGGCCTGCTTGACGAGGTACGTAGCTGCACGGGATACAGGCACCTGAATGCACTGAACACCGTGGGGTACAAGGAACTCTTCGATTACCTGGACGACAGGTATTCGCTGGAGGAGGCCGTGCGCCTGATCAAACGCAACACGCGCCACTATGCCCGCAGGCAGCTTTCCTGGTTCAAACGCGATCCGGATATCCGGTGGTTCCGCCCGGACGAGGTGCCCGGGATCATCTCCTATGTGAAGGAAACCACTTGAATTCATTAGTTTTGTCCATTATGCTGCCGGATAACGACATCAAGTACAGCATACGTGTGTACATGCTCATCGTGAACAAGCTGGGGGAGGTCCTGCTGAGCGACGAATACCGGCTCGACACCATGATGACCAAGTTCCCCGGCGGGGGAATGGAATACGGCGAAGGCACCCTGCAATGCCTGCAACGGGAAGCCCTGGAGGAGTTCGGCCAGGAGCTGGCCAACATCCGGCATTTCTACACCACCGATTATTACCAGAATGCCTATTTCTTCAGGGACCACCAGCTCATCAGTATCTATTACCTGGCCGATCTCACCGACGAGCGGAAGGTCAGGGTATCCCATGAGCCGTTCAACTTCCCGGAAAAGACCAACGGCCAGCAATCCTTTCGCTGGGCCTCCATAGATATACTGCGCGAAGAAGACCTGACCTTTCCAATCGACCGGAAAGTGGCCGGAATGCTGAAAGAGGCACACGTTGTACCGTAAGCCGGTCCGAATGTCAGTGGATTTTTTCGGCAAGCTCCAGGATCTGCCTGCTCATTTCATCCCAGGTAAACCGTTTTCGCTCGGTCTCGATGTTCCTGCGGAATTCCGCAGCCCGGTCCCTGCGGAAAAAATCCGCGATGGCATCGGCCACGGCCTGTTCGTCCACCCGGGTCACATACCCGACCTTTTCGTGGGGAACGATCTCTGAGAGTCCCCCCACATCGGTCACCAGCATGGGAACGCCGAAATGGTAAGCGATCTGGCTGATTCCGCTCTGGGTGGCCGTGCGGTAGGGCTGCACCACCAGGTCGGCCAGGCTGAAATAATACCGGACCTCCCCCGAGGGAATAAACTGGTCGCGCAGGATGATCCGTTCCTCCAGTGAAAGGCGGGCGATCTGTTCCAGAACGGCCTCCTTCCGCCCGTAAAACTCCCCGGCGATGATCAGTCTGAGGTTCCCGAATTCCTCCTTTACCCGCGCAAAGGCGTCCAGCAGAAGGTCCAGTCCCTTATACTTCCGCACCAGCCCGAAAAAGAGCAAGTACCGGTCGCCGGGGTTCAGTCCCAGGTAACGCGCAGCCTCCTCCCGGGCGGTTGCTGCCCCGAAGATGTCGTAGACCGGGTGGGGGACGAAAACCTTGTACCTGCTTTCCGTGAAAAGTTCCAGGTCGTCCAGCACGGTCCTGGATAGGACGATGAACCCGTCGCATGCTCGCAACAGCCTGCGGCTTAAAAATTTCCAGCCGGCCTGTTTCTCATGGGGAACCACGTTATGGCATATTGCGATCACCGGGAAGCCCCGTTTCCTGCCAAGCCTCCGAACGATGGTCCCCATCCCGACCGAGATGAAGGGCATCCAGTGGTGCAGGATGACTAGGTCGGGGGACTCCAGTCGGATCCGGCGGGCCGTCTGTATCCAGCTCAGGGGATTGACGGAATTGATCCAGGGATGTATCCTTATCCCCGGGGGCGGATCGCCCGGCTCGGTCTGGCTGGTTCCGGGAAATAGAAAACCGGGGTACTGAAGGGAAAAGGATACGATGGCCGCCGTGTGCCCGGCCGCGGCAAGGTTGCTGCAAAGGGCGGTATTGAAGTTGGATATGCCCCCGCGCAGGGGGTACCCGGGACCGATGCAGATGATCTTCAAGGTTACAGGTTTATTTTTTCCTCGATCAGGTAGTTGTTTCGGTCGGCGGAACTCCTCGAGATCAGCTCGCCCAGGAACCCGGAGAGAAAAAACTGTGTGCCGATGATCATGGCCGCAAGCGCAAGGTAAAAGTAGGGACTTTCCGTAACCCTGCCCATGGGAATGCCCCTGACCGTGTAAACGATCTTCTGGGTCCCCAACCATGCCGCTGCCACGAAACCCACCAGGAACATCAGGGTGCCGAATGTGCCGAAAAGGTGCATGGGCCGTTTCCCGAACCGGCTGATGAAGCTGATCGAGATCAGGTCGAGATAGCCCACGATGAATCGTTCGATTCCGTATTTCGTTATGCCGTACTTACGCTTCCGGTGCTGTACAACCTTCTCACCGATGTTTGTGAATCCGGCCCTCTTTGCAAGGAAGGGTATGTAACGGTGCATATCGCCGTACACCTCTATGCTTTTGACCACCTGCAAGCGGTAGGCCTTCAGTCCGCAGTTAAAATCATGCAGCTTGATCCCGGATACCATACGCGCGATCCGGTTGTATATCCTGCTGGGGATCCGCTTCGACAGCGGGTCGTAGCGTTTGCGTTTCCACCCGGAGACCAGGTCGTAACCTTCTTCGTTGACCATGCGCGTAAGCTCGGGGATTTCATCGGGGCTGTCCTGCAGGTCTGCATCCATGGTGATCACAACGTCCCCGGATGCTGCCTGGAATGCGGTATGAAGGGCGGCTGCCTTGCCGTAATTGCGGCGGAACCGTATGCCTTTGACTTCTTTGTGGGCGGCAGCCAGCTCCTGGATCACCTCCCAGGACGCATCGCTGCTTCCATCGTCCACCATGATCACCTCGTATGTACGGGATTTCCCGGAAAGGACCCTTCGGATCCAGTCAATCAGTTCACGAAGCGATTCTTCTTCGTTGTAAACAGGTACGACTATTGAAATATCCATTCCGGGAAAAGCTTCTTTTTTTATCCGGCGGATTCCTCGGATCCTTCTTCTGCCAGCAGTTCCTCCCGGTTCTCATCCCGCTTGAAAATGGCCGCTACGATCAGCGCCAGGATGGCCCCGAAGAATATGCTGCTGATAAATCCCGAGACAACCAGCAGACCGGGCTTCATGAACCTTGACATGAAGGACATTCCCTGGTCAATGGCCTCCTCCGGAATACCCCTTTCCATCATCTTCTCCATCTGCAATTCCTGGATCCTGGTGATGATGTCGGGGTCGATGACCGTAAAAGAGATGTAGCTGTAAATGCTGCCGAGTAATGCCCAGACCGTGATGGCGACCATCCCGAACCCGAATGCCTGGTTGAAGGGAAGCACCCCTCCCCGCACCGAGTCCCGGAAGCTGCGTATGCCCAGGATCAGCAGAACCAGGGTGATCAGAATCCCGAGGTAACCGAGGTTCTGGTTCGTGTCCTGGCCCGTCATGTAAAGGATCACCTGGAAAATGATCCCGGCAAAGCCGATGATGAGGCCCCAAATAAGGCCGTTGTAAAAGACAGTAGTGTTCTTGTTTTCCATGGATCTGTTGCTTAGGGTTTGCGAAAACAAAGATATGTTTTTTTCGGATTTGGCACGAAAATGTGCTATTTTTGCAGTCCGGGCAAGTCTTATACGACCAGCTCCTGTTGAACTCCCCCAGGTCCGGAAGGAAGCAAGGGTAGACGGTTGTAGCGGTGCGATATAAGTAGCTTGCCCTTTTTTTGGCCCTATTCGGCTGTCGTCCTTCGCAGTTCCCTGATCCTTTGCAGGATATCCTCGTCCTTCAGCCTGAATAGTTCGGAAAGATCCTTTCTGGCCCGGTCATAACCCTTCCTGAAACCTTCCCGGTATTCCCGCATGCGGCTTTCCTTTTTCCCCCGCAGTACACCAAGACGGTACCCGAGCGCATACGCAAGGGCACACGCGATCACGATGACCAGTATCCAGTTCATGATGTTTACACATCCTCCTTCTCGGTATCGATATACACGAACAATATGTAATAAAACACTCTGGTTTCCATTGCCGTTTCCTCCGTAAATTGCAACTTCCGGTATATGTATATCATATTTGGTGCCAGAATTATAATACATTAACTATCAAAAGATTACATCTTTTCCGGCCCTTACGTGAACCCGGGAAATGCCCGCAAACGGTACCCCGGGTGTCCGGATTCGTACACTTTTTCAGCCGATGGCATTTTTGCCCCGATTACTTACGATTCGTAAGTTTTTACTGCCGTTTTCCGTACAATCGTCAGCAGAAGTTCAAATCATCAAAAAAATTTTGATTTCAGATTATAATAAATATCTTTGTCTCATCGACCGTTAATATGAAAAACATCCATATCATATCTGTCATTCTTCTTGTGGGCCTGGTGCTGCTCGACGGGTGAGAATGGTATGGATTAATAGAACATATTATGAAGGCCATTCTCCCCCAGGAAAGAATGGCCTTCTTATATTATAAAAGTTATAAAAGCCTGAGAATAAAAAATGGAACATAAACTCAGAAGCTCAACCACAACCCAGGGCAGGCTCATGGCCGGCGCACGGAGCCTGTGGAGGGCCAACGGCATGAAGGAGGAGCAATTCGGCAAACCGGTTATCGGGATCGTCAACTCCTTCACCCAGTTCGTCCCGGGCCACGTCCACCTCCACAGCATTGGCCAGGAGGTCAAGGCGGAGATCGAGAAACTGGGCTGCTTTGCCGCCGAGTTCAACACCATTGCCATCGATGACGGGATTGCCATGGGGCATGACGGGATGCTTTATTCCCTGCCCTCACGCGACCTGATCGCCGACGGTGTGGAGTACATGATCAATGCCCACCGGGTCGATGCCATGGTATGCATCAGCAACTGCGACAAGATCACCCCGGGCATGATGATGGCCGCCATGCGCCTGAATATACCGGCGGTCTTTATCAGCGGGGGACCCATGGAAGCCGGGCGCAGCGGGGGAAGGAAATACGACCTGGTCGATGCCATGATCCTGGGCGCAGACGAATCCGTTTCGGTGGAAGAACTTACGCGGATCGAACGGGAAGCATGCCCCACATGCGGCTCCTGCTCCGGAATGTTCACGGCCAACTCCATGAACTGCCTGAACGAGGCCATCGGGATGGCCCTCGCGGGCAACGGCACCATCCTGGCCACACATGCCTTCCGCAGGGATCTCTTCCGCAAAGCGGCCCGGTTCATCGTGGAAAACACGAACCGGTATTATTTCGAAGGCAACGATTCCGTCCTGCCCAGGTCCATAGCCACCCGGGAGGCTTTCCTGAATGCCATGCGCCTGGACATCGCCATGGGGGGATCGACCAATACCGTCCTGCACCTGCTGGCTATCGCCAGGGAAGCGGAGGTGGATTTCAGCATGGAGGACATCGACCGACTCTCCAGGCGGACCCCCGTACTGTGCAAGGTGGCGCCCAGTTCGGATTATCACGTGGAGGACGTGAACCGTGCCGGCGGCATTTTGTCCATCATGGGGGAACTCGCCCGGGGCGGACTCCTGGATACGGAGGTCAGGCGGGTGGATGGAATGAAGCTCGGGGAGGCCATCGAAAAATACGACATCATGCGCCTCAAGGACGAGGACCCCTATGCACAGATCTACCGTGCGGCGCCGGGACTGCGCAGGAACCTGGTCATGGGATCCCAGGAGAACATGCACCGGGAGCTGGACAGGGACCGGCAGAAAGGCTGCATCCGGAGCGTGGAGCATGCGTACTCGACGGACGGGGGACTGGCGGTCCTGTACGGTAACATAGCACGGGACGGGTGCATCGTGAAGACGGCGGGGGTAGATCCATCCCTGCTTACCTTCCGCGGACCCGCCAGGGTCTTTCAGTCCCAGGAAGCCGCCTGTAAGGGCATACTCAACGGGGATGTAAAGGCGGGGGAAGTGGTGTTCATCGTATACGAGGGACCCAAAGGGGGACCCGGAATGCAGGAAATGCTCTATCCCACATCCTATATCCAGTCCCGCAAACTGGGCGAAAAATGCGCCCTGGTCACCGACGGAAGGTTCTCCGGGGGCACTTCGGGACTCTCCATCGGGCACGTATCACCCGAAGCGGCAGCCGGAGGTGAGATCGCCCTGGTGAGGGACGGGGACCCGGTCGAGATCAGCATTCCCGAACGGAAGATCCGCCTCGATATCCCGGAGACGGAAATGGACAAACGCCGCACACAGGAGCAGGGCAAGGGCTCGAAGGCATACCGGCCAGCGGCGAGGGACCGGCAGGTATCAAAAGCCCTGCAGGCATATGCAAGCATGGTCACATCGGCCGACCGGGGAGCGGTCAGAAAAATAAAATAATCATTCAGGCTTATGAAAACAAGAAAGGTTAGCGGATCGGAAGCCATCGTACTGTCATTCATCGAAGAAGGAGTGGATACGGTATTCGGCTACCCGGGCGGGGCCATCATGCCCGTCTACGATCTCCTGTACGATTACCAGGATAAGATAAGACACATCCTGACCCGGCATGAACAGGGCGCAGTCCATGCCGCCCAGGGCTATGCCCGGGTGAGCGGAAAAGTCGGCGTGTGTATGGTGACCTCCGGTCCGGGGGCCACCAACCTGACCACGGGACTGGCGGATGCCATGCTCGATTCCACACCGGTCATCTGCATCAGCGGGCAGGTCACCTCTCCTATGCTGGGCAGCGACGCCTTCCAGGAAACCGATGTGATGGGCTTCTCCATGCCGCTCACCAAGTGGAACACTCAGATCACCCGGGCCGAGGAGATCCCGGAGATGGTGGCCAGGGCCTTTTTCATCGCCACAACCGGCAGGCCGGGACCCGTCATGATCGACATTACCAAGGATGCCCAGTTCGACGAATTCGAATTTTCATACGAGAAATGCAGGGACGTACGGAGCTATGTGCCCAGGCCGGTACTGAGGATGGAATACGTTGAAAAAGCCGCCGAATTGATCAACAATTCGAAGAAGCCCATGGCCCTCGTGGGTCAGGGCGTAATCCTCTCCGGGGCGGAGAAGGAACTGCTGGCCTTCATCGAGAAGGCAGAGATCCCGGCCGCATGGACCCTTCTGGGCGCCTCAGCCATGCCGACGGACCATCCCCTGAACGTGGGCATGCTCGGCATGCACGGCAACTACGGTCCCAACATCAAGACCAACGAGTGCGACCTGCTGATCGGGCTGGGGATGCGTTTCGACGACCGGGTGACCGGGAACCTGGCCACATACGGGACCAACGCCAGGGTCGTTCATTTCGAGATCGACCCGGCCGAAGTGGACAAGAACGTGAAGACCGATGTGGCCGTGATCGCCGACATCAAGGAGATCTTTCAGGCCATCCTGCCCCTGATCAAGGAAAAAAAGAGGGAGGAATGGCTCAACCAGTTCAAAAACGCCTATCAGTACGAATACGAAAAGGTGATCAAGCACGATATACTTCCGGAGAAGAAGGGACTCACCATGGGCGAGGTGATCCGCCTGATCAACGAAAGAATGGGCGGGGAAGCCATCTGCGTAACGGATGTGGGCCAGCACCAGATGATCGCATCCCGCTACTTCAAGTTCAAGCATACGCGAAGCCTGGTGACCAGCGGGGGACTCGGAACCATGGGTTTCGGGCTGCCGGCAGCCTTCGGGGCACAGACCGGCGCGCCGGACAGGACGGTCGTCTTGATCGTCGGCGACGGCGGCATACAGATGACCATACAGGAACTCGGCACCATCGTCCAGAACAAGGCTCCGGTGAAAATCATCCTGATGAATAATAATTTCCTCGGTATGGTCCGACAATGGCAGCAGCTTTTCTTCGACAAGCGCTACTCCTCCACCGAGCTGATGAATCCGGATTTCATTACCATCGCCAAGGGATTCGGCATGGAAGGCAGCAGGGTGGGAAAAAGGGAAGATCTCGTTGCCGGGATCGACCGGATGTTCGGCCATGCGGGCCCCTACCTGCTCGAAGTCAATGTGGAAAAAGAGGACAACGTATTCCCCATGGTCCCGGCCGGGGCTTCGGTGTCCGATATCCGCCTGGAATAAGCGTTCAGAAAAACAAAATTCAATGCCATGGAACAGAAGGAATTTACCATCATAACCTTTTCCGAGAACAGCATCGGGCTGCTCAACCGGCTGACCATCATATTCACCCGTCGGCACATCAACATCGAGAGCCTGACGGTGTCCGAATCCGCCATCCAGGGAGTCTTCAAATTCACCATCGTGGTCATCACCACACAGTCCCAGATCGAGAAGGTGGTGAAACAAATAGAGAAGGTCGTGGATGTGCTGAAGGCCTTTTACCTGGGCGGGGATGAGATCATCCACCAGGAGATCGCCCTGTATAAGGTCCCCACAGAAGCCCTGCTGGCAAGCGACGAGCTGGAAGAAATGATCCGCAAGCACAACGCGAGAATACTGGAGGTGACGCCGGACTATACGGCGATCGAAAAGACCGGGCATAAGGACGAGACCCAGCAACTGTTCGAGGAAATGCGGAAATTCGAGGTCATGCAGTTCACGCGGTCCGGCCGGGTGGCCATCACCAAGGCCAAGCGGGAAAGGCTCTCGGAGTACCTCCACAAGCTGGATACGGAGAAATTAATGGTAGAACGTACCTAGGAACCAATCTAAAATACATTCAGAATGGCAAAATTAAATTTCGGCGGCGTTGAGGAACACGTCGTGACCAGGGAGGAATTCTCCCTGGCAAAGGCACAGGAAGTGCTTAAGGATGAGCTCATTGCAATTATAGGGTACGGGGTACAGGGCCCTGCCCAGGCGCTGAACCTGAAGGATAACGGGATATCGGTTATCGTGGGACAGGAGCCCTCTTTCAAGGAGGACTGGGACAAGGCGGTAAAGGACGGGTTCGTTCCCGGCCAGACCCTTTTTCAGATCGAAGAGGCGGCCGAAAAGGCCACGGTGATCCAGTACCTGGTTTCCGATGCCGCACAACGCACGGTCTGGCCCAGGCTCAAGCCCTGCCTGAAGGAAGGCAACGCGCTTTATTTCTCCCACGGTTTTTCCATCACCTACAAGGAACAGACCGGGGTTATCC
>CAZNQG010000077.1:0-16779 GCA_964575235.1 uncultured Bacteroides sp. | reverse complement strand
GGATACCACCGTTTTAAACCCGTGCGGAATGGCAAGTACCAGGAACAATTCAAAAGACAGCGAGAACCGGTCCCCTAACGGACGGAACCGGAAGCAGGCCGATTCCCCCGTGCTGAAATCCTCCGGGACGCCTGCCAGAGACAGCACCGAATCCGCCCTGGATGCAAACGGGAACGGCACGAACGGAAAGTCCAGGTTCAAGTCCCTCATCATCCACTCCACCAAGTACCGCACCCACCTGAACTATAAATTCGAGAACCGGAAAAAATGGGAAGATCCGGATTCCCGTAAGATTTATTCCAGCATCCCGGGGACCATCATCAAGGTATTTGTGGAAGAAGGGCAGGAGGTGAAGGAGGGAGACCAGATGCTCATTCTCGAGGCTATGAAAATGAAAAACAAGATCCTCTTCCATGCCCCGGGAACGGTAAAAAATATATACGTTAAGGCAGGGGAGAAGATCCCCAAGGACTTCCTGATGGTGGAAATGCAATAGCGCTTTCCCAGTTTAGCCTCTCCACATGATGGGGTATGGATCTCAGGCGGGGATCCAGACTGGGAGCCGAGCGGAACAGGCCGTAGACAGCCGAGCCGCTTCCGGACATGGATGCATAGACCGCCCCCGATGCATACAATTCATCCCTGATGGTCCCGATTTCCGTGTATTTCCCGATGACCGGCTTCTCGAAATCATTGACGATCCTGCCCTTCCATCGCTCCGGTCCCGGTGCGAGGACATCCCTTAAGGAATCACCTTTATCGCAAGGCCTGACCATCCTGTATGCCTCCTCCGTTTGAATCCTTATTTCGGGTATGAGCAGGGCCAGGTGGTAGCCCTGGAGGGGGACCGTAAAGGGTTCCAGCACATCTCCCCTGCCGCCGGCCAGGCAGGGGCGGTTCAACACAAAAAACGGGCAGTCGGAACCGAGCTCGGATGCATATTCCAGGAGCACTTCCTCTTCCAGGCCGCAGCCAAACATCTCGTTCAGCGCCAGGAGGGTGAAGGAAGCGTCGGAGGAGCCTCCTCCCAGGCCGGATCCCGGGGGTATCCTCTTGTGCAGGTGGATGCGAACCGGGGGGGTTCCCTGCCGCTGCCGGAACAGGCGGACAGCACGCCGGCAAAGATTGTCGGAGGATGTGCCTACCTTCAGCCCGCTGACCGATATTTCGTCATTCCCGTCATTAAGTCCCGCATCCGAAGGAAGGATCTCCAGTATGTCGCAGAACCGAATCGGGAGGAAAAGGGATTCCAGGTCGTGGTATCCGTCGCTCCGCCTGCGGAGGATCCTTAATCCCAGGTTGATTTTTGCATTGGGAAATACGATCATGGGGTTGTTAACATTTCTCCGTTTCCCGGTGCCGTTAGAAGGTTCAAAAACGCGGTCTTTAAAGGTACACATAAATTGTTAACAGTATGCGTTAATAAGAACACGCCCGATGTTTAAAAATGAAACCGGCAGGAGGCCCGATAAGCAGGCTCATTTCCTACCTTTGAAATCCTAAATCATCCTGAATAATGGCCCTTAAAAGCAATCAGCAGACACCTCCGAGACTCGGTAACCTGAATGTTGAATACGGGAAACTGCCTCCCCAGGCCGTTGACCTGGAAGAAGCGGTGCTGGGTGCCATCATGCTTGAAAAGGATGCCGTGCTGTCCGTCCTGGACATTCTGAAGCCCGAAAGCTTCTACAAGGATGTGCACCAGAAAATATACAAAGCCATCGTCGACCTCTCCATGGCGGAGAAAGCCATTGATATACTGACGGTTACAGAGGAACTGAAAAAGCAGAATGTACTGGAGGAGGTCGGGGGACCCCTGTACATCACGCAGCTGACCAGCAAGGTGGCCTCAGCCGCACACCTGGAATTCCACGCCCGGATCATACAGCAGAAATACATACAGAGAGAGCTGATCCGGGTCTCGTCCGATATCCAGCGCAAGGCCTTTGACGAGACCATGGACGTCGATGACCTGCTCGACCAGGCCGAAACCGATCTTTTCGATATTGCCGAAGGGAACATCAAGAAGGAAACGGCCAGGATCAATGTCCTGGTCAAGGAGGCCATCAACCAGATCGAGGAAGCCGCCAAGCGGGAGGACCACCTGAGCGGGGTGCCTTCGGGTTATACAAAACTGGACAGGCTTACCTCCGGCTGGCAGCGCTCGGACCTGATCATCATCGCCGCCCGGCCATCCATGGGCAAGACCGCATTTGCCCTTTCCATGGCCAGGAACATAGCGGTGGAACACAAGCGTCCGATCGCGTTCTTCTCCCTGGAAATGTCCTCCATTCAGCTGGTGAACCGGCTTATTGTCTCGGAAACGGAACTTCCTTCCGACCGGATCCGGAACGGCCGCCTGGAAGAGTACGAATGGAAACAGCTTGATTACAAGATCAGGAGCATGGTCGAAGCGCCGATCTTCATCGACGATACGCCGGCCATTTCCATTTTTGAATTGCGGGCAAAATGCAGGCGGCTCAAGGTACAGCACCAGATCGAGGCCGTATTCGTTGATTACCTCCAATTGATGTCCGGCACCGGGGATACCAGGGGTAGCCGTGAGCAGGAGGTCAGCACCATATCCCGGTCACTGAAATCCATAGCCAAGGAACTGGATATCCCGGTAATAGCGCTCTCGCAGCTTAACCGCTCGGTCGAACTGCGTTCGGGCAACAAGCGTCCACAGCTCTCAGACCTCAGGGAATCCGGGGCTATCGAGCAGGATGCAGACCTGGTCATTTTCATTCACCGGCCTGAAAAATACGACATCTACGAGGACGAACAGGGAAACTCCCTTGTAGGCATTGCCGAGATCATCCTGGCCAAGCACCGGAACGGGCCCATCGGCGACATTCAGCTCAAATTCAAGGATGAATCGGCCAAGTTCGTGGAACTGGATACTCTGATGCCCATCGAGGGGAACGGCAAGGAAGGCAGCGCCTTCACCATCGGATCGAAGATGAACCAGGAAAAGACCGACGAAAAGCCGCCCTATTGAGAACCCCCTGGCAAGGGAATTCTGTCCATCGCAAGTCCCCAGGTACGGGGCAGGTTTTTGAATTCCAAAGGCCACCGGATCCCGGTGGGCGCTACACATCCTCTAAAGGTCAGAAAATGTTCTCGAGCTCGGCCAGGGAGATCACCTCGTAGGTTACCGTTTCGTTGTGGATGATCCCGTCGTGGTTTAGAAAAACCTGGTCCATTCCGTAGCCCCTGGCCCCGAGAATGTCCACCTGGAGGTCATCGCCAACCATGATGCTTTCAGACTTGCGCGCATTCACGGTGGTCAGGGCATGGTGGAAGATTTCGGGTCTGGGCTTGTTGTAACCCACCTCTTCCGAGGTAGTGAGGCTTGTAAAATACCGGTCGAGTCCGCAGTTCCTCATCTTCACCTCCTGTGTGCTCCGGAAGCCGTTGGTGATGATGTGCAGCCGGTAGCGGGGGACAAGGTATCCAAGGATGCGTTTGCTGTGGGGAAGCAGTGAGGTTTTCGTGGGACTGATCTCCAGGTATTGGTCCCCGAAGTTTGCAGCCAGTGTGTCGTCGTGGATGCCGAAATGTGCGAGGCTGATTTTGAACCTTTTGATGCGGAGGATTTCCTTGGTCATTTCCCCCTTGCGGTAGAGGTCCCATAATTCAAGGTTCACTTTGTGGTAAGTGTCTACGAAATCATCCGGGTGGTCGATGGAGGTATCAAGGTTGTAGCGGAAGAACAATTCCCTGATGGTTTCCCTGGAATTCCGGTCGAAATCCCACAGGGTACGGTCCATGTCAAAGAATATGTGGGAGTATTTTTTCAAGGTGGTTCGGGATCCAACCACCAAAGATAGGTTTTTTGCTTACAAGCGGGTAATTTTCCAGTCTGCACAGCAGATCATCCAATCTTCCAGGAGAATCGGTTCTTCCCGTTCCACCCTGATAAGCTCGGTCAGTCCCCTGCGGTCAACGCCGAAAGGCTGAATCATCCAGTCCGCCACGGGCACGGTTTCCTCCTTTTGCGCTTCCCAGCCGTGCAGGTCCACCATCCAGTCCTTGAGCTGGATTTTTTCTTCAAGATAAAAGCGGTAGCTGTTTGAATATGCCTCGGCACTCAGTTCAACGTCGTAAAGGGTGGTGGATGCATGGGCCAAAAGAGGCTGTACATCCCGTATAAGCATTGTTTTCTGTGCGGAGAGTCCCAGGCCGAAGGTCAGCATGACGCCCAGGAGAAACAGGATTCTGGCATTTGGTTTCATTTCTTATCCTCCTTTTTTTGGCTCGACCGGGTATACCAGACCAATCCTTGTGCCAGACTGGACAAGTACCATTAAATGAAGGTAATACGATATTCCTTTGGGTGAAAGGATGGGAAAAGTGAACGGTTTCGTGGCAGGGGTGTGTCCGCTATCGTACGGTGCGGGACCAGCCGCCGACCAGGATAATGCATTCTCCCTTTATGTCGCGGTCTCCGATCGTCTCAAGGATCTCACCCAGGCTTCCCCGGATGTATTCCTCGTGGACCTTTGTGAGTTCGCGTGCTAGGCAGGCAGGCCGGTCGTGTCCGAAGACCCCGGCGAACTGCTCCAGGCTTTTCCGGACGCGGTAAGGGCTTTCGTAGAAAATCATGGTCCGGATTTCCTCGCGGAGTTCCTCCAGTTTTTTCTGCCTGCCTTTTTTCTGGGGCAGGAAACCTTCAAAACAGAAGCGGTCGCACGGCAGCCCGGAAGCGACCAGGGCGGGCACGAAAGCCGTGGGTCCCGGGAGGGCCTCCACCGGGATACCGTTCCTGAGGCATTCCCGGATCAGCAGGTAGCCCGGATCGGAGATGCCCGGGGTTCCCGCCTCCGATACCAGGGCTACGTTTTCGCCCGATTGGATCCTGGAAACCAGGCTGGAAAGGAATTTATGTTCATTGAAGGCGTGGTGTGAGAAGGTCTTCTTTGAAAGCTTATAGTGATCCAGGAGGATACGGCTCCGGCGTGTATCCTCCGCCAGGACCAGGTCCGCTTCCTTCAGCACCCTGAGTGCCCTGTGGGTAATGTCCTCCAGGTTTCCGACGGGGGTCGGGACGATGAAGAGTTTACTCATTCCCGTTTACGATAAACTTTCTCCTTACCAGGTCGAGCAGGAGCTGCACGGATTCGTCCTCCATATCCCAGTCAAAGGAGGAATTGATGTAACTGAACGCTTCGTTGAAATTGCTTGCCCCGTCCAGTATATCGATGGTCTTCTGGAAACTTTCCTTGTCTCCCTTGAAGAGTTCGTTGATGAGTTTGAACCGGTCGTTAATGCCCAGCGCAGACCCGATGTTCCGGATGGGTTTGGACTGTATTTTGCTGCTGACGTCCTGGGTTTTCCTGTCTCCGGCCAGGCTTTCATTGATGAATTTTTTATCGCCCCTGTACTTGTCCGCCAGGGTAGCGGGTTCGCCGGACCTGCCTTCAACGGTTTTGGCGGTTTTGCCCTTTTGCCCGGCAGGGGACTGCCCGGCCTTGTTGCCTGCCGCCTGGGGCTCCGTTCCGTCTGCTCCGGCCTGTGCGGGACGGTCCGCATCCACGGTCCTTGTTTCATCGGATGCCGCTTGAGCGGCGGATTCCCTCAAATCCCTCACCCGTTCATAAAGCGCCCGGACATCCCCCAGGATAATGTCCTTTTCGATGGGGGGAATGGAGGCTTCCCCCTCCAACCGGCTGATCTTCTCCCCGATGTCGCTCACCATCCGGATTATTTCCCTGATCTTCTGCTCCATATAAGAATGTTTAAAACAGCATCCTGTTCACTTTTGGTTCATTTACGCTTCAAAAAGATTAAATTTGTTCCGGGCAGGACGGGCCACCCGCCTGTCCGGTACAAAAGTAACGATAAAAAAATGATTTTCTTGCCGGATGTTTATTGAGAGTCCAGCGAACCGGTCGGAGAAAAGAGGATGGATCGAAGTAATCACGGGATCCATGTTCTCGGGCAAAACCGAGGAATTGATCCGGCGGCTGAAAAGGGCGCGGATCGCCATGCAGAAGGTGGAGATCTTCAAGCCAAGGGTCGATACCCGTTTTTCGGACGATGAGGTCATTTCCCACGATGAAAATGCCATCCTTTCGACACCGGTGAGCACGGCCGGCAACATTCTCCTGCTGGCAAGCGATGTGGATGTGGTCGGGGTGGACGAGGCCCAGTTTTTTGACATGGGACTGATCGAGGTTTGCAACAAGCTGGCGGACGGGGGGATCAGGGTGATTGTAGCGGGACTTGACATGGATTACCTGGGACGCCCGTTCGGTCCCATGCCCGGGTTGATCGCAACGGCCGAATACGTGACCAAGGTACATGCCATCTGCGTAAGATGCGGGAACATCGCGCACAATACACACCGTAAGACCAAGACCGACCAGCTGGTCCTGCTGGGTGAAAAAGAACTGTATGAGCCGCTTTGCAGGAAATGTTACCGCGAGGCACTTGCGGAACAGACCTAAATAAACCCGGCATGCAATATACCCTCAAGGACATAGCCGAAATAACCGGAGGCGACCTGAACGGTCCCCCGGGCGACAAGATCAGCCGCATCAGCATCGACAGCCGGACCATCTACCAGCCCGAAGGCGTTCTTTTCCTGGCCATACGCGGAGAACGCCACGACGGACACGCATTCGTGCCCGAACTGCTTGAGCGGGGCGTAAAGGCTTTCATGGTCCAGGAAATCCCCAACCGGGAGAGCATAAAAGGTACCGGGGCTTCCTTTTTGCTGGTCCGGGATCCGCTGAAGGCCCTGCAGGAACTGGCCGCCCACCACCGGAACAGGAGTTCGGCCGGGATCATCGGCATTACCGGCAGCAACGGGAAGACCATCGTGAAGGAATGGGTATACCAGGCTCTCTCGCCGGACAGGCGGGTCGTCCGGAGCCCCAAAAGCCATAATTCCCAGGTCGGGGTTCCCCTTTCCGTCCTCCTGCTGGATGAAAATACACAGGCGGCCGTTTTCGAGGCCGGGATTTCCCGGCCGGGGGAAATGGATAACCTCCGTGAGATCATCCGGCCGGACACCGGGATTTTCACCAACATCGGAGAAGCCCACCGGGAAGGATTCAGGGACCGTGAACAGAAGATCCTGGAAAAGCTGAGGCTTTTTAGGGATTGCAGCCGACTGATATACTGCCGTGACCAGGAGGAGGTCCACCGGATCATACGCCGGGAATTTCCAGCCGGCAGGCTTTTTACATGGTCCTTTCAAAAGGATGCGGATGTTGTCGTTGAGGACATGGGCGAACGGGAGCAGGGAACGCAGTTCAGCATCCGGTATGGGGACCGGAAGCTGGATGTGCAGCTCCCTTTCTGTGACGCGGCCTCACGGGAGAACGCCATGCACGTGATCGCCCTGATGCTCCTGCTGGACTATCCCCCACCGGTGATACAATCCCGCGTAGCCGACCTGCACCCGGTGGCCATGAGGATGGAAATGGTCAAAGGGATCAATGCCTGCACCCTGATCAACGACTCCTATAACTCCGACCTGGTTTCCCTTTCGATCGCACTGGATTACCTGAACCAGCAGAACCAGCATGCTTCCAGGACACTGATCCTGTCCGACATCATGCAGTCCGGCCGCGAAGGCGAGGAGCTGTATTCCGAAGTGGCCGGCCTGCTCCGCAAGAAAAACGTCGGGCGTTTCATCGGGATCGGTCCCGGGTTGATGAAACAACGCCGGCTTTTTCCCGGCACGGCGGAATTTTTTCCCACCACATCCGATTTTCTCAGATCCCTGAAGGACCTCGATTTCAGGAATGAAGCCATACTGATCAAGGGATCCAGGGTATTCGCCTTCGAGAAGATCACCCAGCGCCTGCAGGAAAAGAACCATCCCACGCTTTTGGAAGTGGACCTGAATGCCATGGTCCATAATCTCAACGTATACCGCTCCCTGACAAAGGCAAAAATCATGGTCATGGTGAAAGCTTTTTCGTACGGCAGCGGGTCCGTCGAGATTGCCAACGCCATGCAATACCAGAAGGTCGACTACCTTTGTGTTGCATACGTGGACGAGGGAATAAGCCTCAGGGAGGCAGGCATACACCTGCCGATCCTGGTTATGAACCCGGAAGTGACCGGATTCGACCTCATGATCGATCATGAACTCGAACCCGAGATCTATAATTTCAGGAGCCTTTTCAACTTCATATCCGCCCTGGAAAAACGCAACCTGGATGGCTATCCCGTGCACCTGAAACTGGAAACCGGGATGAACCGTCTGGGTTTCAGGGAAGATGAGCTGGATCAGCTTTTCGAGGTGCTGGCTGGCCGTCCCGACATACGCATCCGGTCTGTTTTTTCCCACCTGGGTGCCTCGGATGAGCCCCGGCACGATGACTATACCCGCGAACAGATCCACATCTTCGAGCGCATGAGCCGGAAGATCATAGAACGCTTCCCCGGTGATACCCTGCGGCATATCCTCAATTCAGCGGGGATCGAACGCTTTCCGGAGGCCTGTTTCGACATGGTCAGACTGGGCATCGGTCTGTACGGCATCAGCAGCGGCATGGAGAACAGGCTGATGCCGGTAAGTTCGCTTAAAAGTATTATTTCCCAGGTGAAATACGTTCATAAAGGGGAATCCGTCGGGTACGGGCGGAATTATACTGCTGAGGATGACATGACCATTGGCATCGTGCCGATCGGGTATGCGGACGGCCTGAGAAGGGATCTCGGTAAAAAAGGGGTTTCTTTCCTGGTCGGGGGATCAGAGGCGCCGGTTATCGGAAATATGTGCATGGACATGTGCATGGTCGATTTGAGCGGCACCGGGTGCAGGGAAGGGGACGAGGTCCTCATTTTCGGGCCAGACAGGCCGGTCACCGAGCTGGCAGTGAAACTGGGTACCATACCCTATGAAGTGCTTGCCAGACTCTCCGAACGGGTAAAAAGAGTGTATTTCCAGGAATAGATAATATTTCGTAATTTCGGACGCCCTAAAAACGGCACTCTGAATGACAAAACTGTCCGTCGTAATCATCACCTACAACGAGGAAAGAAACATCGGGAGATGCCTGGAATCGGTGAAGGACATCGCCGATGAAATCGTGATCGTTGATTCCTTTTCCACGGACGGTACGGAAAAGATATGCCGGGAGTTCGGCGCCCGTTTCATTCAGCATGCCTTCGAGGGGCACATCGAGCAGAAGAACTGGGCCATTACCCAGGCCAGATACCCCCATATACTCTCGCTCGATGCGGATGAACTGCTCAGCGACAGGCTGAAAAGGTCCATAAGGCATGCCAAGGAGAATTGGGACAGCGACGGTTATTACTTCAACCGGCTTACCAATTATTGCGGCAAATGGATCCGGCACTCAAGCTGGTACCCTTCCCGCAAACTCAGGTTGTGGGACAGCCGCAAAGGCCAGTGGGGTGGCATGAATCCTCACGATCATTTCATCCTTGAGAAAGGGGCAAGCCGGAAGTTTCTGAAGGGAGACCTGCTTCATTTTTCCTATTACAGCATTTACCAGCACATCGAACAGATCAACCGGTTCTCGGATATCGCGGCCAAATCGTATTTCTCGGCCGGAAAAAAGGCATCCTGGTTCAACATCATATTTCACCCGGTCTGGAGGATGTTCCGGGATTACATCATCAAATTCGGTATTCTGGACGGATTCTTCGGCCTGGTGATCAGCCTGAACTCCTCGCACGAAACCTTTCTGAAATACTCCAAGCTGAGGAAACTGCACAGGGATGCGGCCAGGGCTGCCAGGACCAGGATTTGTTTCTTCAACAGCCTGAAAACCTGGGGAGGAGGGGAGAGGTGGCACTTCGACCACTCCACAAGACTCTCCGCCATGGGCTATGATATTTTTGGATTTGCTCACCCGAAAAGCGAATTGTACAGGAAGCTGCAGGTTGATTCCATGGATCTTTATCCCGTCACCGTAAGCAACCTGAGCTTCCTGAATCCGTTTAAAATCCTGCACCTGCGCAGAATATTCAGACGTGAAAAGGTCAAAACCCTGATACTTAACCTGTCATCCGACCTGAAAGTTGCCGGGATTGCTGCAAGGATGGCCGGTGTGGAGAACATCATTTACCGGAGGGCCAGTGCGATCCCGACCCGGGACACCTTTCTGAACCGCTTTCTGTTCGGCAAGGTCATATCCCGGGTAATCGCCAATTCCGAAGAGACCAAGCGTTGCATTCTAGCTAACAATCCGGACATCATAGAGTCCTCCCGGATCAAGGTTATTTATCCGGGCATTGACCTGGACCAGACGAGGGAAATGGCCGGGGAGCCGCTCTATCAAAAACAGGACGGGGAGATCGTGCTGGGGAACGCCGGAAGACTTTCCGAGGAAAAGGGACAGATCTACCTGATACACCTGGCCGAAATCCTGAAAAAGAAGGGGATCCGTTTCCGCATCCTGATTGCCGGTGCCGGGAAGCTGAATACATGGCTGAAAAAACAAGCCAGACACCGGGATGTGCAGGACGAGGTAATCTTCCTGGGTTTTATGGAGAATCTGCAACAGTTTTATACCGATATAGACATTTTCCTGCTTACCTCCCTCTGGGAGGGATTCGGGTATGTTATGGTGGAAGCTATGGCAGAAAAGAAGCCCGTCATTGCCTTTGATATAAGAAGTTCCACCGAGGTGGTTGCCAATGGCAGCACCGGTTACGTGGTGCCGCACGGTGATGTTGAGGCCATGGCGGACCGGATCATACACCTGTCGAAAGACAGGTCGCTGCGGGAAGAATTTGGCCTGAACGGTCTGCGAAGGGTCCAGGATTTTTTTACCATCGATACGGCCATCGACAAAGTCAGCGATTTCCTTGCACTGGGTAACGGCATCAAGACCTGACCAGTTGTATGTAATTCTCCGCCTGGGAAGGGAAGTTGAAATCATTCATCCCCGACATTTTTGCACGGATCTTCCCGATCCGGTCATCCTTTCCTGACAGTGCCTGCAGGGTTTCCATCAATTCACCGCTGCGATAGAATACCGAAGTCAGGCGGAAAATCCGGTAATCCGCAAAGGAGGCATGCATCAGCATGGGGATCTGAAAGCCCCAGGAAAGGCTGTAAGCCCCGGTGACTTTATATCTGCGGTAATCCTCATAATCGTGGGACTGTGGCGTGATCAGCGGGAGGATCAGGTTGGATATGCGTACATGATGGTAGAAGGTGGCGTGATCCACAAATCCCCCGAAGGTTATGAAATGATCCTGCAACTTAAGATCCCGTATCCTGGCGATCAGGGCCTGTCCGTCCGGACCCGTGGTACGGCCCAGTAAAACAAACCGTATGCCGTCCGGCACCCCGTGTGCAACAATCTCCTCCAGAAGGGAACCGTAGTCCCTTCGCTTGAAATCAACCGCCCCGGGTATGCAAACAAGGAAATTCATCCCGGCTGCCGGTCGCCCTGCATCGGCCTTTCCCGGGAAATACACCGGGTAAAAATACCCGATGGACAGGGCTGGATCGGCCCTGTCAAGGTTTTCCCGGATGAATTCAGCCAGCACGAAATATTTCCGGATTTTTCTGCTGATGATCCGCTGGGAACGGCTGGTCCACAGCTTGCTGCCCAGGTGTAAAAGCCCTGTGAGGTCGGTCCTTTTTCCGGAAATCCTGGATAATTTCCGGATGATGTTTCCACCGGCTGTATTAATGACTGCCTTATGGATGTTGTTTCTGCGGAGGTAACGCAGGACCCCGAAAACCAGCTTCCATTCCCCCGCTAAACCGGAGGGGGACCGGAACGTTTTCCAGTGGTGGACCTCCGGCCAGGTTTCCATCCGTGCAAGGTGATCCTCCCGGATCAGTACGTGGACACGGTACCCGTATTCCCTGAGGAACAGGACCTGGGAGTACAGGCATTCCTCGTGCGAGCCGCCCAGCTCAATGAGGGCTATATCCGGGTTTTTCACCGCTTCAGGTGATGATCGGTCCAATGTCGACCGGCTTGTTGGTTCCTTTCCGCTCATATTTCCAGCGCTTGTGGGTCCACAACCATAACTCGGGCCTGGATTGAATCGTATTCTGCAGAATTCCCAGGTACCTGCGGGTAATCTCGAATTCCTCTGCCTGCATGGGATCCTCGCAAATGGTCTGGAATTCGGCCCGGTAATAGCCTCTCCTTACCTTGTCGATGGTCAGGAGGACCACCGGCATTCCGAATTTCCTTGCGATCGTTTCGGAACCCGCAATAACCGCAGTGTCCTGGTTCAGGAACCGGGTCCAGTGCCGGGTGTACTTCCACTGGGGGCGCTGGTCGGCCAGGGACATAACCAGAACGGGTGTGCCCGCCTGCGTGTATTCGATGATGCGCCTGAGGGTGGATTCCATGGGGACGCCCAGGACCCCGAACTTTCCCCTGAGATCCAGAAAGAGTTTGTCGAAGTACCGGTTCTGCAAAGGTTTGTATACGGCGAGGATAACGTGGCCGGTGATGAGCGCTAATCCTGAGGTCCATTCCCAGTTCCCGTAATGGCTCATAAGCAGCATGACGCTTTTTCCCTGTTCGAAGTATTCCTGCAGCACCTCCGGATTAGCGTAATCGAGCCTGCGTGCAAGTTCTTTTTCCCCCATATGGATCTGGTACATCCATTCGGTGAAGTAGTCCGTAAGCTGCCGGGAGGACTTCTTCATGATCCTCCGGATCTCCCCCGGGGATTTATCCGGGAAGGACCGTTCGAGATTTGATTGGGCCGTTTTCCTGCGGTAACGGATCAGGTGGAATGCGAGCAGGTATAGAAAATCTGAAAAAAGGTACAGGATCCTGAGGGGCAGGAGGTTGAACAGCCAGAGAAAAACGTATGCCGTGTAAAACAGGATTCCCTTCATGAATCGCCTAGCCCAGATCGCTGATGCGCTCGAGCTTCTGAAGGTTCAGGATCTTGATTTTACGGCCGTCGATCCCGATGACCCCTTCCCCTGCAAAGGTCGAAAGGGTGCGGATGGCATTGGAGGTGGTCATGTTCGAGAGGTTCGCGATATCCTCCCTGGACAGGTAGATCTTGATGGTGCTGTCATCTTCCTCGAATCCGTAGGTGTCCTTGAGAAAGATCAGGGATTCGGCCAGCCTGCCCCGGATGTGCTTCTGGGTCAGGGTTACGGTGCGGTTGTTTGAGAATCCCAGTTCCGTGGCGAAGGCTTTGATGATGCTCAGGCAGAGGTCGGCATTGGAACGGAGCAGCCTGTAGATGGTATCCCGGTCAATGGTGCAGATGGTGGAGTCTTCAATGGCCACGGCCGTACAATGGTGGTTTTCCTCGGCGAAAAGCGCACGGTATCCGATGAACCCTACGGGTTTGGCCATGCGCACGATCTGCTCCCTTCCGCCGACGCCTTCCTTGAAGATCTTCACCTTGCCTTCGGACAGCCAGAGCAGGCCCGTTGGTTTATCGCCCTCCTTGAAAATGATATCCCCCTTCTTGTAACTCTGGCTGGTATTGTTTTTTTTCAGCGTTTCCTTTTGTTCGACGGTCAGTACGCTGAACACAGACATCTTATTATCAATACATTCCTCACAGGTCATTGCTTAAAATCCATTACGGTTTCAGTTAGTATGTGTTATAGAACATACAAATGTAAAAAAAAAACTCAAATGTGTTTCAATATTTGGCAACCAGTGGCATCCGCCGGCCGACACCGAAGGCTTTAGAGGAAATGCGCAGTATGGGCGGGGTCTGGTAGCGTTTGTATTCGGTCTGGTTTACCAGGTCAACGATTTTCCGGGTCGTTTTCCCATCCGATCCCTCCCGGATGATCTCATCTGCCGACTTTTGCTGTTCGATATACGCAAACAGGATCCGGTCGAGTACCTCGTAATCCGGGAGGCTGTCGGTATCCTTCTGGCCTGGTTTGAGTTCCGCCGAGGGCGGTTTGGTCAGGATGTTTACCGGGATAACCTGCTGCTCACGGTTGATGTATTCAGCAAGCCTGTAGACATCCGTTTTATATACATCTCCCAGTACGGATAATCCCCCGGCCATATCGCCGTACAGGGTCCCGTATCCTACGGCTGCTTCACTTTTGTTGCTCGTGTTCAGCAGAATGTTCCCGAATTTATTCGAATAAGCCATCAGCATGTTGCTCCGGATGCGGGATTGCAGGTTTTCCTCGGTGATGTCTTCGGGGCGGTTGCCGAACAAAGGACCCATTGCCCCGAGGTAGGTATCGAAGGCATCCTGTATGGAAACAACGTCGTACCCGACTCCCAGGTTCACGGCAAGCTCCCCGGCATCCGAAACCGAGTGTTCGGATGAATATTTTGAGGGAAGCAGGAGTACATGGATGTTCTCCGGTCCCAGGGCACGGGCTGCCAATACCAGGGTTACGGCCGAGTCGATCCCTCCGGAAAGGCCCAGGGTGGCCTTCCTGAATCCCATTTTACCAAAGTAATCGCGAATCCCCATTACCAGGGCATCGTGGATCAGTTCCGTCCGTTCCGGCACCCGGAAGGGCAGGGATTTCATCCGGTCCGAACAGAGTTCGCCCAGATCAATTGTGAGCCGGTCTTCCTCGAAAAGTTTCAGGGATCCGACGATGTTTCCGCCGCGGTCAACCGCCAGGGAGCCCCCTTCAAAGATCAGTTCCGTCTGGGCGCCGACCTGGTTGACATACAGGATGGGAAGCCCGTATTTTTTCGCATTGCCCGTGAAGATTTCCGTTTTAATTTTCTGTCTCAGGTAGGAGAAGGGGGAGGCGGCCAGGTTCACGATCACATCCGGATGCAGGGATGCCAGTTTGTCCAGCGGATTCTCGGTATACATCCGGCTGCTGGAAAAGGCATTTTCGGCGGGCTGGTCATACCAGAGATCCTCGCAGATGGTGACGGCCAGTTTCATACCTTTGAATTCAAGGAGCCGGAAATCCCGGTTGGGCTCAAAGTACCGGTATTCGTCGAAGATATCGTAGGTGGGAAGCAGGGTTTTGTGGAATGCCTTGCGTATTTCCCCTCCGTGCAGGAAATAGACCGAATTAAAGAGTTTTTTGCCCGTGGGTCCGGGATTCATGGTCGGGGCCCCGAGAAGGATTCCCGTCGATTTGCTGAAGGAGGCTGCCTTTTGCAGGGCCCGTTCGCCGGCCTCGATGAAGCTGCTGTATTCGAGCAGGTCCTGCGGCGGATAACCCGTGAGTGCAAGCTCGGAAAAAATCACCAGGTCGGCGCCCGCCTTCTCCGCCTTGTTCACTTCACTACCGATCCTGGCAAGGTTTTCCTCGAAGTTGCCGATGTGGTAATTCAGCTGGCTTAGGACGGCTTTCATTTCTTAAGATTCATGGTTTCAAGCGGTCCCCCTGCAAGGGTAAATGCGCACTGGGTTCCACATCACGGTTCAGAATTTAACCCCGAGCCGTAGGGAAAGCGAACCGAGGTGTGCATGGTAATCCGAGCTCTTTGTCATATCCCAGATCCCGCTTGTGAAATAGATCCCCCCGATCAGCGCCGTATTCCCGCCCAGGGAATATTCCAGTCCCCCCCCGATGAAATACGACATCATGAAAAACTGGATCTCTTCCCGGATATCCTCTCCGCTGATATCAAGTCCTTCCACGTCCGCCCTTGCCTTCGTATTGATATGTGTGTTCACCCCCAGGTGGGCGAAGAACCTCGAATACCCGATTTCGTTTGTTTTCAGTTTAAGGCTGAATGGAACGGTAAGGTACTGCAGTTTGTAGCTAACCTTGGAGTCCGCCGCCAGGGTATCCGGTTCCCCGTCGAACTTCATGCCAATGGAATCCAGGAAACGAAGGTTACCGCCCGTTCCCAGCATGCTCAACCCGGTAGAGAATGCGTAATTCTCGGTAAAAAACAGATCCATGATCAGTCCCCCTCCCAGGCCGAACCGGGTACCCTCCCTTTCGATCCGTTTCGAGTCGGAATTCATCCAGGTTATTTGCGGATCAACCACGACGCTGAAACTCAGTCCCTGGCCAAAGATATGCTGGGAGAATGCCAGCAGGATGAGACTTAATACGTACTTTTGCATGCAACAAAAGTAAAACATTCGTGGCAGTTTTTTCGAAATATTTACCAACCGGGAAAATGCTTTTCCCCTTGAGCCTGGGATTGCTACTCCTTGTAATCCCTTCCTGCCGTAAGACGAGTTACCGGACGGATGTATCCGGCATTGACCTGGAAATAACGATCAAGCGGTTTGAAAAGGATCTGTTTGGGATTGATTTTGACAGCATTCCGGAAAGCATCCCCATGCTGTACCAGCGGTACGGGGACTTTTTCGATCTTTTCAATTACCGGATCATACGCATCGGTGGAGCCCGGCAGCTTACCTATCCCGACTACCTGAAGAGTTTTCTGACCGATTACCTGAACAACCAGGTGTACCAGAAGACCATGGAGGTATTCCCGGATCTCGGTGATCTGGAAAATGAGCTCACAGGGGCCTTTAAGCGCTATATGCATCATTTTCCAGGAAGGATGGTGCCCCAGGTGTATACCTTCGTATCCCGGTTCAACCAGTCCATCGTCACGGCCGAGGGGATCCTGGCTGTGGGACTGGACAATTACCTGGGGGTGGATTGCGAGTACTACCCGCGCCTGGGCATGCATCAGTACCAGATCCGGAACATGTACCCGGGAAAGATCCCGAGCGATTGCATGACGGGCTGGGCCATGATGGAGTTTGAATACAGGGACTCGGTCGACAACGTTCTGTCGAACATGATGTACCGGGGGAAAATGGCATATTTCACCAAGTGGATGCTGCCGGAGGAACCGGACAGCGTGATCATGGGTTTTACGGCACCGCAAATGAATTTTTGCAGGAACAACGAGGCCAGAATGTGGG
>CAZNQG010000076.1:0-16814 GCA_964575235.1 uncultured Bacteroides sp. | reverse complement strand
CCCCAGCTTGTCGTAAAGGATCCGCTGGAAGCGGTTGTACTGCGCGGTGGACATCCTGCGCAAGCTCAAACAGGAGCGCAAACCTTACGAGCTTATAGAGGGCTCGGTGGAGAAAGTTTACCGGGAGTGCCTGCAGGACGTTGTAAGGTCGGTCGAAGAAGGGGCGGGGGATTTGATCGAAACCATGCGCAGGTCGGGACAGAAATTTACGACCATACCGCTGAAGAACGGGGAGCGCAAACCCGTCGTTGGCGTTGTCGGGGAGATCTTCATGAGGGACAATCCCTTCTGCAGCGGGTTCCTGGTTGACCGGCTGGAAAAATTCGGCGCAGAAACCTTCATCGCCCCGTTCACTGAGTGGATAGCCTATTCGACCCTGAGATACACCCGGGACAGCCGCTGGAGAGGCGACCGGAAGGGCATCATCAAGTCCAGGATACAGTCCTACGCCCAGGATGTCACAGCAAAGGCCCTGTACAAAGCCGTACATGGCCTGTACGATGAATCCAGGGAAATTTCGGTAAAAGATATGCTGAATTCCTGCGGCCGTTACATTCACAGGCATTACGATGGGGACCCGGCCCTGAACCTGGGCACTTCCGTCATCCTGGCCCAAACCGGGATCTCCGGGATAGCCAACATCCTGCCCTTCACATGCATGCCGGGCACGGTGGTCTCGGCCGTATCAAGAGACTTTAAAAAGGATCACGGGGACCTGCCGTACATCAGCATTCCTTACGATGGTCAGGAAGATACGGCCATCGAATTACGGCTGCAGGCCTTCATGCACCAGGCAAAGGAATTCGCTAAAAAGCACGGCCTGAACAAACCGGTAGCCTCGAAACCGAAAGTCTGACCGGCATCCTTGACCGGATCAACGGTTTTTTGAAAGGAAGCTTCTTCGCTTCTTCCGGTGCGGCACGGCGCCGTGAACACTGGCGCCCGTCCAGTTCACCCCCGCGTTTCCGTCCTTGAAATATGCCTTGACCCCGGACCTGCCGGTTTTATCGCCCGGTTCGATCCGTTCCTTCTTCAGTTTCTCACGAACCTGAGGATCGGATTTCTGCGATTCCAGGAATTCCCTGAATTTCCGTCGTTCCTCAAGGTTTTTCAGGACCCCTGTGCCAAGGAATACCACCACAGCCCCGATGCTGAGAGGGAGCACTACCGGGAAGGAGGGCAGGTCCATCAGGTATCCGAGCACCGCCCAGAATAACAGGGCCAGGGCAAACAATCCCGTCAGCACAAACAATTTTCTCATATCATTCGGATGGATGGGCTTCCCAGAATTCCGAGCATCTTTCATTCTCCGCCACTCTAAGGATGGTGAATCCAAGTTCAATGGCCTTTTGAAAATCCGCGCAGGCCTCTTCTTTTAAGCCGGTTTCAAATAATGCCAGTCCACGTAAAAAATAGGCATTTTTATTCTCAGGTTCAAGTGCAATGGCCCGGTTACAATCCGCAATGACACCTTCCATATCGGTTGGGAACCGGGTCCCGGCCCGGTTGACATATACCCGGGCGCTGGTGGAATCATGGCTTAAATAGCAATCGAAATCCTTTCCGGCTTCATAGGATTTTCCGATGGCCATATACATCCTTGCCCGGTTCAGGTACAGATCCGGTTCGGGCCTGGCGGCGATCTGTTGGGTCAGATCCTTTATCTTTTCCTCGAAATCGGGCCTGACCCAGAATCCCATGGTAGACTTAAGCCTGCCGGCACATTCATCCTCCACCAGGTCAAATGCCATATAATGCAGCCCGAAATAGACTTTGTATATCCCGTCGCCGGGACAGGTTACCCCTTCCCGGTCATGAAATATGATTTTACCGTCCACAAGGGAATATTCTGATACGATGTCGATGGAATTATCCCTTCCCAGGTCCCCTTCAACAGTCCCGTCGGATTTGAAGACCAGGCTGATGGGTCCCATGGGACTGAACCTGACCCATTCGCCTTCCAGCATATCTTCCCCTGAAGCCACAACGGCTAGAGATTGACGGGGTCCGCTGGCAGATGCGGAGAATCCCGCGCTCAATGCCAGTAATGCGATCAGTAAATTTTTCATAACGGCGGTTTATTGATTTGTAACTGATAAATGGTATGGCCGGGGATGTTCAGGGCAATGGAATCCACGGGGTATGCACCTGCGAAATATTCCCTGGCGTCGAGCGAATCATCTCCTATCCCGTAATAAAGGTATCCCCTGTAAGCATACGATGGCATGGTGACCTCATATAATCCGTCCCCGGTATCTGTCAGGGGCAGGGTTATGGGCTTGTCGGGGAATCGGTCGAAATAGAGGGATATATACAAAGCCTGGGGGAAAGAGCCGGCTTTAGCCTGGAGGGTCAGTTCGTACAGTTTCGGCTTGCCGCCCGGAAGCTTGTTCCGGAAGTGGGAATGGATGAACACGATCATGAAGGAACCGATCACCAGGCTCATGACGAGTGTGTTTTTCAGCGACCGGGTGAACAGAAGCACAAGGAAGACCGCAAGATCGAAGGCCAGGAGAAAAAGAATGAAATAAAACAGGTATCCCTGCACCTGCCTGTACAGCGGGAACGATGCAATGCTGAGGACTGCCAGAAATACGTTGATCCCGGAAAGCCAGGCGAACCACTTCATCTTTCGGATTTCGCTTTCCTCAACGGCCGAACGCGATTCGCGGATGTAATGGACCAGGCATGCCAGTGCGAAGAAGAACCAGGCAAAAACGGTAAGATCCACCCCGTGCCCCCTTGTACTTACGCCGTAATTCCGATACAGGAAAATCAGCAGGATGCCGGTTACGGTACCCAGAAATGCGAGGAAGCCGAATGCGGACAACAGGATGTTGATCCTGTGAACGAAGCGTTTTTTGAGAAAATCCGCCGCGATCCGCAGGTAAACGACTGCCAGTATCAAAAAGGATACAAGGCCGATCCAGTTGCCTGCATCCTTCAGGTTAATCAGCCAGCCGGCAGCAAAAACCAGGAATGCAAACAGGAGCAGTTTCTTGATCCCCACATACCCGTGGTTCAGGAAATGCTCCACGTCACCGTGAGCGGATTTCACCTGCTCAGCGCCGGTTTCACCCACTACGCTTTGGTAAGCTTCATTAAAATCCAGTCCTGAATTCATCAGGGTTTCAACATCGCAGCAGACGTGATCCACCCATTCCTCGAACAGGAAGGAACGGGAAACCTTGCGGTTCTTCAAATCGCTGCGGATAAAATCAATCTGTTCTTTACTCAGACCAGCCATGGTTCAGTATGGTAATTTGTTGATGATTAATCCGGGACCGGTCCCATGTATATTCATGATATGTGATTTCAGGATGCTCACGTTTCAATAAGTTTTTTTATCAGATCAAGGTATTCCCTGATTTCCGAGAGCCGTGAACGGGTTTCCTTGCGTCCTGCCTCGGAGAGGGAATAATATTTACGGATCCGGTTGTTTACGTTTTCCGTTTGGGTCCGTACAAGCCCTTCTGCTTCCAGTTTGTGCAGCGCGGGGTACAATGCGGCAAAAGTGAGCCGGATCCGGCCGCCGGATTGATCCGCCAGGACACGGGTTATTTCGTATCCGTACATACGCGGTTCCCGGCTGAGCAGGTTCAGGATGAGATACTTCAGGGTTCCCTTTATGAGTTCACGGGGTATCATGGGACAAATATATATAAATATTTTTAATATACAAAAATATTATATATATAATTTAATTTATTATATCCGGGAGGAAATGTCAGTCCCCGGTCCCCGGTGCATACGGTGTTCCTTCGAGGGCATGCCCAAGGGCAGCCCTGGCAAGGATGCCCGTGGAATCCAGCACGGGCAGGGGGGATTCACCCGGGATTATGATAAGGGGCAGTTCGGTGCAGCCAAGGACAACCGAATCGCAGCCCAGATCCGCCATCTCCCGGATCCGGCTCAGCAGATAGTCCCTGGATTCTTCCCGGATATCACCGTAAACCAGTTCGTTGAAAATAATCCCGTTGATTCTTTCCCGGACTGCTCCGGCAGGGATATGAAGCTTCAGGTTCTCCCCGCGGCAGGCCTCCGGATAAACCGCCCCGGACATAAGGTATTTGGTCCCCAGTAAAGCCGATTTTCTGTAGCCCAGACGTTTGGCCTCCCGTGCGACTTCCCTGGCAATATGCAGCCAGGGAAGCGGGGATTTCCGTTCCACAGCATCGAAAACCCGGTGGATGGTATTATCCGGACATATCAGGAATTCCGCCCCTGCAGAAGCCAGTTTCTGGGCGGAGGAAAGCATGAGTTCCTCGACTCCCGCCCATTGGTCTCGATAAATGTGTGACATGTACCGGTCCAGCGGGAAAGTATGCAGGCTGACCTCGGGATGCGCATGCGGGCCCATGATCCTGCTGCCTTCCCTGCAGATGATCCGGTAGCACATTGCAGCACCCTCTGCACTGCATGCGACTATGCCGATATGTTTTGCCATGAATTAAAGGTAGGAAAAACATCCGGTGGGAATGTCCGGGTGAGGGAGAATAAAAAAGGGCTGTTCCGCCCGAACAGCCCTGTCATAAACGATTAACAGGGTTTATTTCTCCTGCTTTTTCTTTTTTTCGGCTTTTTTATCCTTCTCTACGGCCTTGATGCTGTTGTCCTCTTCGATTTCAACCCGCACCTTCTTGACCGCTTTTACGTCCTCGCCGCCGGTAATGACCTTCACGGATTTCTTTCCCTCCGCATCGCCCGTTTCGGTGATTATCAGGACCTTCTGTCCCTCCTTCTGTTTCATCATATGATTGCCTTCCTCATCGGTATCGATGAAAATCATCTTGTGAGACATGGTTTCGTCGTCTTTCCCGAAATGCATTACATGCTCTTCGAGATCATCCAGTTCCTTGACCGTAACTTCACCGTCCCGGTCCTCAATCAGGAGGGCTTTAGCCTCCTTGTGCGCTTCCCGGATGGAGTCGATGTCTATGCCTCCCATGATATGCTTTCCATGCCAGACCTTATCCCCGTCGGAATGTACCCATACCATGTTATGGGACAACTCTTGGCTCATGTGGGAATCGCCCGCCAGATGGCTTACGATCTTTTTAATCATATCCGGATCCTGTCCTTCTTTCAGCTCGAAAGTCGTATCCGTGGTTACCAGGTCGTCTTCAGTAATGGTGATGTGCACGCTGGAGGATTTCTTCTCCTGTGCCAGGCTGTGCTGCAATCCGGAGACCAGGATCAATGTGCAGGTTAACAGAAAGGGAAACCTGATTTTTTTCATGATGTTTATGGATTTCAGATTACCGTTAACAAATCTATGATCAATTTGATATAAAGAGACTTAAGGAATGTTAAAGATTGTTAAAAGAACGGGGTGGAGCTTTCAGCTGGATTATCTTTGTATCCATATGAGCAAAAAGGTATTGTTGATCATATCGGTTTTAATGGCCGTTGCCCTGGTCTTTCTGATCATCGTGCAGACCTACTGGATCCATAATGCCTACCGGTTAAAGGAGAAACAATTCAGCCAGATCGTTAACCGGGCCCTTTACAATACCGCATACATGGTCCAGGAGCGCGAGGCCATGTGGCATATTATGGGTGAGGCGGAAATACTTGATTCAACATGGGAGGAGGCTTACATGGATCTTCAATGGGAAGATTCCCTGTTTTACCAGGAATTCAACATCGGGATCGACTCGAAACTCCAGGCAGGGGACAATTTTGACCAGTCGGTATATATTTATCAGCGATCCATTCCCGGGAGCCAGAAATACGAACTGACCATCGTGGCCGATGATTCCATAATACAAATGGGGGATCACGGGGGTATTGCCTACCTTGATTCGAACAATCTGGGCAGGGTGAGCATTGTCCATCCCGGGCAAATCAAAACCCGGATTGAACAGAAGTTGGAAGAAAACCGAGTCTTCCTTGATCGGATGATGGACCGGATGATCAACGTCAACGCACCCATTGAAAAGCGCATCCACCCTGAAGTGCTTGATCACATCCTTCGTAGTCAGCTGGTGCAGAATGGAATAGATCTTGGTTTTGAATACGCAGTATTAAGGGAGAACCGGGAAATAGCCTACACAAGCGATCATTTTAAGAACAACGAGGAAAGCGAGTATTACCTGACAAGCCTGTTTCCCAAGGACCTGTTTTCCAGGCCCGGTTACCTTCTGGTCTATTTTCCGCGTAGAACCAGCTTCTTACTGCGTTCCCTGGGTTTTATGGGAATTTCCTCCATGGTGCTTACACTGGTGGTCATCCTGGGCTTTTCCCTTACCATTTATATCATCTTCCGGCAAAAGAAACTATCGGAGATTAAAAATGACTTTGTCAACAACATGACCCATGAACTTAAAACACCCATCTCCACAATATCGCTTGCATCCCAGATGCTGAACGACGAAAGCATCCCGAAAGAATCCAAAAACATCGGCAATATTTCCCGGATCATCGGTGATGAAAGCAAACGCCTGGGATATCAGGTTGAGAAGGTCCTTCAGATGGCCATATTCGACCGCGGCCGTTTAAAACTCAAGCGGAAGAAGACGGACATCAACGAATTGGTTGAAAACGTCATAACAAACTTCGATCTCCAGATCCGCAACATCGGGGGAACGATTGCCGGCGAACTCGGGGCTAAAAAAAGCATAACGGAAGTTGACCCCGTGCATTTTACCAATGTAATTTCCAACCTGGTTGACAATGCCATCAAATATTCCAGGGAGGCCCCCGAAATCCGGATTACGACCCTGAACAGGAATGCCCACCTGATTATCAAGGTTGCAGACCGGGGCATCGGCATCAAGAAAGAGGATCAGCGCAGGATTTTTGAGAAATTCTACCGGATACCCACAGGAAATGTGCACAACGTAAAGGGATTCGGGCTGGGGCTCAGTTATGTTAAGAAGATTGTTGAGGAACACCGGGGTACGGTGAAACTGAGAAGCGAGATCAACAAGGGCACCGAATTCGAAATATCCCTACCTTTGAACTCCAAATAAAGTCCAGTTTATGAGCGAAGAAAAAACCAGGATTTTACTTGCCGAGGACGATGAAAACCTCGGCTCCCTTCTCAGGGAATACCTGCAGGCAAAGTCATACGAGCCCCAGTGGTTTACCGACGGGGAAAAGGCATTTAAAAGCTTCCGGAAAAATAAGTATGAGATCTGCATCCTGGACATCATGATGCCGATCAAGGACGGATTCACCCTGGCCAGGGAGATCCGGATCATCGATCCGGAGGTTCCCATCATCTTCCTTACCGCCAAATCGCTGAAAGACGATGTCCTGGAAGGTTTCTCCATCGGGGCCGATGATTACATCACAAAGCCTTTCAGCATGGAAGAGCTGCTGTTCCGGATCGAAGCCATCCTTCGCCGAACGCAGGGTAAGGGTACACAGAGCAAACAAGCGGTTTTTGAGATCGGGCGCTACCGTTTTGACGCCAACAAGCAGGCCCTCACGATCGGGGAAAAAACCCAGAAACTCACCACCAAGGAAAGCGAGCTCCTGCAATTGCTTTGCAACAACGCCAACAATGTCCTCGAAAGAAACTTTGCACTGAAAACAATATGGGTTGACGACAATTATTTCAACGCGCGCAGCATGGACGTTTACATCACCAAACTACGCAAATACCTGAAAGAGGACCCGTCGGTGGAGATCATGAACATACACGGCAGGGGGTACAAGCTGATTATATAGGGAGCTCACGTCAGTAGCCTTTTCCTGGATTTCAGGGTCCCCGGCTCGATCCGGAAGGCAAAGGTTATACCGGGGAGGGCATTGAGTTTTTTGACAAGAATATCCATGTAGCTTGCCTGCACATCACCGCTGATCTGAATCAGATAATCAATGTTACTCAGTTCCTCGAGTATGTATCCGTTTTCACATTTATTGGAAAGAAGGCGGTAATGCCGCAGGGTTTCTTCATCGTGATACCCGAACTGGTGGAAGGCCTGCGAACCCTCAAGCTTTTTATGGTATAATTCCAGGTCATCCTTACGGTTCAACTGCAGCCCGAACTCGGTATTCAGGATCCAGCTGATCCGGTAATCGTTTTCCGGTGAAGCAATACCGATCAGGCCAAATTCATAGTCTTCTTTTTCTTCCAGTTTGTGGACCTTTTTAGGCATGGGGTTCCGAATGGGTATTGTATTTATGGCATGATGACGGAGAGGGCCTCTTCTGCGGCTTTTTGTTCCGCATCTTTTTTTGAATGCCCGGTACCTTTACCCAATTCCCTGTCAACCAGCATCACCTGTGAGGAGAAAAAGGTTTCGTTTGATCCGGGCCGGGTTTCTTCATGATTTATAAAGCTGATGTCCTGTTTGTTCCTCTGCGCCCATTCTATAATCCGGCTCTTGAAATCCGATTCTTTCCGGGCCAACCTTTCCACATTCAGGTGTTTCTGCAGGATCTTGCCGGTGACAAACCGCTTCGTTCGCCGGTATCCCTTATCCAGGTATATGGCACCGATCAATGCCTCGAATGCGTTGCCGAGAATGTTGATCCGGGTTTGCTGCGTATTGGTCCTGGATACAAGGAATGAAGATATACCAAGGTTAAAAGCCAGTTTATTCAGCTGTTTGCGCTTCACGATCTTGGATCGGAGCTGGGTAAGGAAGCCCTCGTCTTGGTCCGGGAACCGGGCATACAGGTAATCGGCAATGATGGCGCCCAGGATTGCATCTCCCAGATATTCAAGCCTCTCGTTGTTGACCTGCAGCCCGTTTTTACAGGTTGCCGAGGCGGACCTGTGTATAAATGCGATTTCATAAAGTCTGCGGTGACCCGGAAGGAATCCCAGTATTTTTACCAGTGAGAAATAAAAGTCCCTGTAAGAAGAAAAAATGGATCGGATTAATTGGTAGAGCGAATTAATCACGAAAATCAGGAGATTTTCTTGAAAATTACGGATGTATTATGACCCCCAAACCCAAAGGTATTGCTCAATGCAATGTTGACCTCTTTTTCCTGAGCCTTGTTCAGGGTAAAATTCAGATTATTGTCCAGCTCCGGGTCCGGTGTTTTGTGATTGATGGTCGGGGGTGCGATGTTATGCTGGATGGCCAAAATGGCGGCGATGGACTCAATGGCTCCGGCTGCCCCGAGCAGGTGACCGGTCATGGATTTGGTGGAGCTGATGTTCAGGGCATAGGCGTGATCCCCGAATACTTCCTTGATCGCCTTGGCTTCTGAAATGTCCCCCCGGGGTGTTGCCGTCCCGTGGACGTTGATGTAATCTATTTTTTCCGGGGCCATTTTTGCGTCTTTCAGGGCGTTTCTCATTACCAGGATCGCTCCCAGGCCGTCCGGGTGAGGAGCGGTCAGATGGTATGCATCGGCCGACATCCCGCAACCGACCAGCTCTGCATATATTTTGGCCCCGCGTTTAACGGCATGCTCGTATTCCTCCAGGACAATGGTTCCCGCTCCTTCCCCCATCACGAATCCATCCCGGGTGCCGTCGAAGGGACGGGAAGCCGTTTTGTACTGATCGTTGTTGGTAGACATGGCCTGCATGGCGTTAAAGCCCGCAATACCGCTTTCAATGATAGCGGCTTCGCTTCCACCGGCAAAAAACAGATCGGCATAACCGATGCGAATATATGTGAAAGCATCGATGATGGCATTGGTGGATGAGGCACATGCCGAAATCGTGGCAAAATTCGGTCCCCGAAAACCGTATTTCATGGAAACATGGCCTGCCGTTATATCGACGATCATTCTTGGAATGAAGAAAGGACTAAATCGAGGGGTTCCATCCCCCGCGAAGTAGTCCTTCAGTTCGTTCTGAAACGTATGCATCCCACCGATACCCGAGGTAAAAATTACGCCGACCCTGTCTTTATCTATTTTCTCGAGGTTGATTCCGGAATCCTGTAAAGCCTCCTCAATGCTTACCAGCCCCAATTGTGCAAAACGGTCTAATTTTCGGAGATCTTTACGGTCGAAATGGGCGGTGGGTTCGAAGTTTTTTACTTCACAGGCAAATCGGGTCTTGTATTTTTCAGCATCAAAATGCGTAATCCAATCGGAACCGCTAACCCCGTTTTTCAGACCCTCCCAGTACTCCTGTACGTTGTTGCCAATAGGAGTAATGGCACCGAGTCCGGTTACTACTACCCTTCTCAGCTCCATGCCTGTGGAAGTTTGGGATAATTACTTTGCGTTGTCTTCTATGTATTTGGTGGCCTCGCCTACGGTCGAAATGGTCTCGGCCTGATCATCGGGGATGCCGATGTTGAATTCTTTCTCAAATTCCATGATCAGCTCAACCGTGTCAAGGGAATCAGCTCCCAGATCATTCGTGAAGCTAGCTTCTGGAGTAACTTCATTTTCATCAACGCCTAACTTGTCAACGATGATTGCTTTAACTCTGGATGCAATGTCAGACATAGTTTAAAGATTTAATTAATACTTGAGTTGTGCATAAAAATAACGCTGCAAAGAAATGTATTTCTGCCTAAAAAACAAACAAAAAAAATCTTTTAACGAGGTGAAAATATAATAAATTCGCCATATATTATCCCAAAAATTTGTGAAAAAATACGGCCGTTGAAGTCTTTTATTTCCTGAAATTCATCTGAAGATCAATGGATAAGAAAAGGATCGCCATATTCGCCTCGGGTTCAGGGACCAATGCCGAAAGGATCATATCCCATTTCCGTGAACATCCGGAGGCAGAAGTGGCCATAGTACTTAGCAATAAACACGAGGCCAAGGTCCTGGAGCGCGCAAAGCGGTTCGGGGTAAGAACCCTGGTATTTGACCGGGATACGTTTTATTCCACCAGCCAGATCACGGACCTTCTCCGGGACCTTAAAATCGAACTTATCGTACTGGCAGGTTTTTTATGGCTCGTTCCCCCGGATCTGATCCGGTCCTTTTCCGGGAGGATCATCAATATACATCCTGCCCTGCTGCCGAAATACGGGGGCAAGGGAATGTACGGCCGGCATGTACATGAAGCGGTGCTGGCCAGCGGGGATAAGGAGTCGGGCATCAGCATCCACTACGTGAACGAAATATACGACGAGGGCCGGATCATCCTGCAGAAAAAATGCGAGGTCAAACCCGGGGATACGCCTGAATCACTGGCCGAGAGGGTTCACCAGCTCGAATATCGCCACTATGCACCGCTGATTGAAAAACTCCTGGAAGGCAAAGAATGATTCCATCAGCCCTGGCTTTCGATGATGATTTACCCTGGATTGAATGTTTAAGGGGTGGCTTACGGATTTGAGACAGCCAGGGCGCCCTGATGCGTGGAATCGGGCATGGGGATCGCATCCAGCAGCTTCATGGTAAGCAGCAGGACTGAATCGTATGCCGGGCGGGACGATTCGTTAACGGGCTTGACCGGAGGGGCTTCTATCTTCAGCGGATCTACAGGGTATCCGTTCTTGTAAAACCGGAAATCCAGGTGGGGACCCGATGAAAGTCCTGTACTTCCCACATACCCGATTACATCACCCTGCTTGACGTAAGCTCCGGTCTGAATGCCTCGGGCGTACTGGCTCAGGTGAAGGTAGGCGGTAGCGTATACGGAATTATGCTGAATTTTGATCCATTTCCCGTTCCCCTTGGTGTAACCGGTCCGGATGATCCTTCCGTCACCGATTGCATACACCGGCGTTCCCACCGGGGCTGCATAATCCACCCCGAGATGCGGTCTGCGGATTCTCAATATGGGATGCAGACGGCTGTGGGAATACCGGGAGCTGATCCTGGTGAACCGCAGGGGGGCTTTCAGGAAGGCTTTCCTCAGGCTGTTGCCGTCCTGGTCAAAGAATGATTCGATGCTGTCCTGGATAAAAGGCACGGCGTAGAATTCCCTTCCCCCATGATAGAAAACGGCTCCATGGATTTTCCCGAGCCCGATGTAGTTGGTGTCCACGAATTGCTCGTCGTACAGGACCTTGAAACCGTCCCCCTTCTGCAAGCCGAAAAAATCAATACTCCAGGCATAGATCTCGGATAGTTCGAAGGCAAGCATGGGATCCAGTTCCCCATCCAGCATAGTGTTCCACAGGGATGTGCTGATCACCCCAGATGCTTCACGCGGATGCAATCGAACCTCTTTTTCCTGCCTTGTAACCCGGATGCTGTCCTGCAGGCTGAACATGATGTAGTCCACGGGTGTATGTTCATAGACAAGGTATTGCAGACGGTGTGCTGAATCCATGGAACAAAACGCCTTGTACGGGTTTCCCATCCGGATTTTTCTGAGGTCGAAGATCCCTTCGGAGGCGAGACTGAGTCTATATACAGTATCCGGGGAAACGCCAAAACTTTCGAGAATGACCGAAAGCGTCTGGTTCCTTTTCACTTTTCCGGGAATGACGCGGAAGGAATCCAGTGCCAGCCCGTATTCGCGTAAGACCATCTTCCGGCCCGCAAGGCTGTCTTTGTATTCAATGACGATGGCTTCTGAATTTGTATCGCTGCGTGTCAGCAGGACAATCCCGAGGGCGATGAGTCCCCCAACGATTAAAACCAAGATGAGTCTGGAAATGCCGCGCATATTATTTTTTTTAAAATCAAACCACGACGTTGATGATCCTGCCCCTGACCAAGATTACCTTTTTCGGCGATCTGCCGGAGAGCCATTTCCGGGCCGATTCATGTTCAAGCACGCACCGTTCGATTTCGCCGTCGGGCATATCGAGCGGCAGTTCAAGCCTGAACCGGAGTTTCCCGTTGAAGGATACCGGGTATTCGAAGACTTCTTCCTTCAGAATTTTTTCATCATAAGCGGGGAACGGCTGGTCCGCTATGCTGGGTTCATGCCCCAGTCCCTCCCAGATTTCTTCGGCCAGGTGCGGGGCAAAGGGGGCGAGGACCCTGGCAAAGTTGCCCGCCGATTCACGGTTGATCCGGCCATTTTTTATGCAGAGGTTTATGAAGATCATCATCTGGGATATTGCCGTGTTGAACCGGAGTCCCTCGATATCCTGCTCCACCTTCCGGATGGTCCGGTGGAGAGCCTTGGTTACTTCCGGGTCCTCCTCCCCGGTGTGGAGGTTGTCGCGGTCCGAGAAAAAGCGGTGCGTTCTCACCAGGAAACCGAAAACCCCCTTGACGCCCTTATCGGACCAGGGCTTGGTAGCCTCCAGCGGACCCATGAACATTTCATAAAGCCTCAGGGAGTCGGCCCCGTAACTGGCCACCACCTCGTCCGGGTTGATGACGTTTTTGAGTGACTTTGACATCTTTGCCACAATCTGTTTCAGTTCCTCTCCGGTTTTGGTATGGTAGTACCGGTCGCCCTTTTCTTCCACCATATGACTGGATACCTTCGCCCCTGTGCTTGTTTCATAGGCAAAGGCAAGGATCATCCCCTGGTTGAAGAGCCTCGGGAAGGGTTCGTCGGTTGAAACAATACCCAGGTCGTAGAGAACCTTGTGCCAGAAACGGCTGTAAAGCAGGTGGAGGACCGCATGCTCGGCGCCCCCGATATAGAGATCCACCGGCATCCAGTATGCTTCCTTATCGCTGGAGAAGGGCTCCCTGGTGTTTTGAGTGTCGACGTAGCGCAGGTAGTACCAGCAGGATCCCGCCCACTGGGGCATGGTATTGGTTTCCCTCCGGCCTTTTCTCCCGTTTTTATCCGTGACGTTCAGCCATTCCGTGGCATGGGACAGGGCGGATTCACCGTCTTCGCCCGGCTCGTAATTCTTCAGGGGAGGCAGCTCCAGCGGGAGGTCCTTGTCCTTCATGATCTCGATCTCCCCGTTCTCCCAGTGGATGACCGGGAAGGGTTCTCCCCAGTAACGCTGCCGGCTGAACAGCCAGTCCCTCATCTTGTAGTTCACCTTGCTTTTACCAAGGCCTTTTTTCTCAAGCCATTCTATGGTCCTGGCAATGCCTTTTTCCTTGTGCAGTCCGTTGATATTGAGACCGCTGGCCCGGTTAGAGGAATTGATGAAAACCCCGTCCTCCTCCCAGCATTCATCCGCCCTGAGTACCCTCTCACGGATTCCGGGATCCGCGCTTACCGGGTCCAGTATCGGCACGATGGGCAGGCCGAAGGATTTAGCGAATTCGAAATCGCGCATGTCGTTCGAAGGTACGGCCATGATGGCTCCGGTTCCGTATCCCGTCAGCACGTAATCCGCGGTCCATATGGGGATCCTTTCGTTGTTCACCGGGTTAATCGCATAGCTGCCCGTGAAAACGCCCGTTTTTTCCTTTGCCAGGTCCGTACGGTCGAGATCGGATTTAAGCATGGATTTCTGCACGTATGCGCCTACTTCATCCTTTTTTTCGGGAAGGGTGATTTCACTTACCAGATGGTGTTCGGGGGCGAGCACCATGTAGGTGGCCCCGAACAGGGTATCCGGTCGGGTGGTGAATACCCGTATCGTGTGGCTGGAGCCGTCGATCCTGAAATCCACCTCGGCGCCGGTGGACTTGCCGATCCAGTTCTTCTGCTGGTCCTTGATACCCGCCGGCCAGTCCAGATCATCCAGTCCCTCGAGCAGTCTTTCCGCATACAGGGGGATCCGAAGCATCCACTGCTTCAGGTTCCGTTTGCCGACCGGATGCCCGCATTTCTCATGCGCCCCGTCCGACAGCACCTCCTCGTTGGCACAAACGATCTGGCAATGCTCGCAGTACCAGACCTGTGCATCGGCATAATAGGCCAGCCTGCGGGCATCGGTATATTCCCTGACCGCGGCTTCACCCCGGTCCTTGATTTTTTTGGGGACCGGCAATTCCCCGATGGGTCTTCCCTTGTTGAGCGACTCATCGAACCAGGTATTATAAAGCCGGATAAAGATCCACTGGGTCCATTTGTAATACCCCGGATCCGTAGTGTTGATCTCCCGGTCCCAGTCATAACCCAGGCCAAGGGATTTGATCTGCCTGCGGAAGGTATCGCAGTTCTTCTTTGTGGTGATGGACGGATGTGTGCCGGTTTCCATGGCATACTGTTCGGCGGGCAGACCGAATGCATCCCATCCCATGGGGTGCAGAACGTTGAATCCTTTCATCTTTTTGTAGCGGGCCACGATGTCGGTGGCGGTGTAACCCTCGGGATGACCGACATGCAGTCCGCTCCCGGACGGATAGGGAAACATGTCGAGGATGTAATACTTGGGGCGGGACGGATCCATCTCCACCTTGAAGGTCTTGTGCTCTTTCCAGAATTTCTGCCACTTCTGTTCGATCTCCGTATAATTGTATTCCATAACCGGCTATACTCCTGTAATATATGCTCTGCCGGATGCCCGGCAAAAGATTTACAAAAGTAAGAAACTTCTGAATTGGAACATACAGCGCGGAATGCTAATTTTTTCTAAATTTGCAGGGCCTTAGGCATCCAGGCCCTCATGGTCCCGTAGTTCAATTGGATAGAATGCCAGATTCCGGTTCTGGTGGTTGTGGGTTCGAGTCCCGCCGGGATCACAAAAGCCCCTGTTTGGAAGACGGAGGCTTTTTTATTGCGTAATCGCTCAGCCGACTACTTCTCAATGATCACCAGGGTGCCGGTGTGCACGTAAGGGTAGAAATCATTTATATCCTTGTTTTTCAGGGATATGCAGCCCAGGGTCCAGTTCACCCGGAGGTCGATCATGGCACCGGTTCCCCGGGGGACACCGTGGATGCCGATCTGTCCGCCGATTTCTGCCGATTCATCGATGATCCCCTCGAGTTTGGCCTGCCTGTGCCTTCTCCATGAATCTTCCGTCGGATAATCAATCCAGATGAATTTATCCCAGGAACGATGAGGGTATTTGCTGCGGACCCTGAACCGGCCTTCAGGGGTGCAATTATCTCCCTGCCGCAGCTTGTCATCCACGGGGTTACCCCCGAATACCACCGGATACTGTTTGATAACCAGGCTGTCTGCCATCACGGACAGCAGATAGTTGCTCTTATCGATCCGGATATGGATCCCGCTGCCGGTGATGGAAAGGGAATCGAGCAGATCGCTGAGAGGCCGGGAATAATTCAACGGAGGATCCGCGTCGCTGGCAGGGTTAAGGTGGGAGTCCCCGGCCGACCCGGAACCTTCACCGGGATCCTGGGTACGCCCGCAACCGGTCAGGATCAGTACGAAAGCGAAGGTCGCTATCAGGTATTTCATGAGATGGAGAGCTTTGATTCGGCTAAGATAGGGCAGTTTTCAAAGAAATCGTTTATAAAAGATATAAAGACTCTATATAAAAAGATATAATAATTTATAAAAGCCCCTTAAAAATATACAATAAGAATAAAAAACTATATATAAAATTGCATAGCCCCTAAAATAAATTACCTTTGCTGAAAAATATATATATATTTTTTAAATCTGCAATTATGAAAAATGCTCATTCAAGGGTATGGCTGATCAGCCTGATCCTTCTTTTACTGGGCTCTGTAAATCTGTTTGCCTCCGACGGCAACGGGGTTGATACGGGTACCACGGCGTGGATGCTTACATCTACTGCGCTGGTCCTTATGATGGTACCGGGATTGGCTATGTTTTACGGGGGATTGGTGCGTACCAAGAATGTGCTTGGAACAATGATGCACAGTTTCGCGGCCATGGGTGTGATGGCGGTTCTTTGGGTGGCCATCGGGTATGCCATGAGTTTCGGTTCCAATGTGCTGGGAGGCTGGTTTGGATGGAACTCCGATTATTTCTTCCTCAAGGGGATTGATGAAACCATCATGGAAGCCGGCATCCCGGAATACGTATTTTCCATGTTCCAGGGTAAGTTTGCCATCATTACGCCTGCCCTGATAGCGGGGGCATTTGCCGAAAGGGTTACGTTCCGGGGATACGTGGTTTTCATTGCATTGTGGGGAATGCTTGTCTACAATCCGCTCTGGCACTGGGTCTGGGC
>CAZNQG010000075.1:0-16906 GCA_964575235.1 uncultured Bacteroides sp. | reverse complement strand
ACTCTATCTTGGGGGGGCGAATGGTGCCGCGGATTAGCCCCGCCCTCTTTAATTCCTTCAGATGCTGAGAAAGTGTAGAGCGGGCTATGGGAAGGATCTCGGCCAGATCCCCGCTGTAACAGCAGGATTGCTGTGACAGCAATTTGAGGATGTATATCCTTACCGGATGGCTTAAGGCCTTGGCGTACCTGGCCAGTTCGATCTGTTCCTCTGTGATATGCCCGTCCGGAAGGTACTCTTCCATATGCAAGTTACTTTTATTCAAAATTAATAAACAAAGGGAAGCAGGTGCCAGGTTCCGGCGGAATATTCCGCGTAACCGACGAAATTCTCTTGGGAGAAAACCAGGAGAATGGCAGTATACATGGGGTGGCGGTCCGGAGGTAAACAGACGTGCCCCTTGGCTGAGGAAAAAAAGGGGCTGTCCCGCTTCGATGGGGACACCCCTTTCCAGTAAAATCCTGTATCCTCTTACTTGATCGCAATCTGCCGTGCGGGCTTGGCGATGGCTTCTTCCTTCTTGGGTATGTTCACGTAAAGCACTCCGTTCTTATGGGAAGCCGTGATCTTATCCGTGTCTGTCGTTTCGGGCAGCGTGAAAGAACGGCTGAAACCGTCGTAACGGAATTCCCTGCGGGTATACTGGTCCTGATTGTCCTCGCTGCCGCCTTCACGCGTGGAAGCGATGGTCAGGCAATCGTTGTCGAGATCGATCCTGAAATCTTTCTTGTCCAGTCCCGGAGCGGCGATTTCAATGGTGTAACCGTTCTCGGCTTCCGAGATATTCACAGCCGGAAGGCTTTTAAATCCGTTCCTGCGGTAATGAACCGGGTGGAGATCCATTCCAAAAAATTCATCTAAGAAATTCGGATAAGTTCTGTTGATTCTTGCTAACATGATGTTGTCCTCCTTGTTATTTGTTTGTGTAATTTTTTGTTTCAGATTACGGGAACCCACAGTCAAAGCATGTGCCATGACCAAAACCATGGCCGGGACAGCGATGCGGAATGACAATATGGCGCAATTTTAATTTTCGGCATGACAAATCGGCATACTTCCTCAATATTTGAATGATTTGATATATTTAAGGGATTCCATGGTCATATCCTCGTGAAGAAAGACCCTTCCGTAACGGAATACATTGAACAGTTCCCGCCGGAATTCCGGGAGATACTCCAGTTGCTGCGGGATTGGATCCGCCAGGTTGTACCGGATGCGGAGGAGGCGATCAAGTGGAGTTCACCGACTTTCAGCTATAACCATAAGCCCGTGTGCTACATCAAGGGCCTGTCGAACCACGTGACCTTTGCCTTTTACGACGGGAGGATGCTGCGTGATTCCGGGGGATTCCTGCAGGGGACCGGTAAATACCTTCGGTTTATCCGGATCCGGTCCCTGTCGGAAATGGATGAGGAGCAGATTAAAATCTGGATACTGGAAGGATTTTATACCTGACCCTTCCGGTCCATCGGGCCTTGCGTTGCGACATTTGCGGCCGGCGTCTGCGTGAGATCAGGTTTTCGTCGCGGATGCGATCCTGCGGTTCAAAAGGATGAATACGGTAAGCACCAGGGCGAACTGAAGAAGGCAGGTCATGACGCTGAAGGGATTAAAAGGATTGTACCATTCATCCGGTGCGAATACGGTAACCGAGAGGAACATCCACCATACCAGGAGAGAAAGTGCGGCAAAGGGTATGAATAGCCGGATGCAGAAAAACCATGCCCTTCCGACCTTCCAGTCATGAGGTATGGCGTTGATGTCGGAGGAAATAACCGATATCCCGCTCCGGATGATGGCAAAGGCTATGAATGCCCCCGATAACATCAGGCCGATCCCCCAGACGAAATCCTGGTTGCTGAGCAGTTCCAGGTTCCGGGCCGAAGGCAGTCCCAGCAGGTAGACCGAAAGTACAACGATGCCTATGGCGTGCGACCGTTTCAGTCCCGTATCAACCAGGACCCTGGTAGTCAGTTCGAACATGGATATAATGGATGAAAACCCTGCAAAGGTTAGTCCCAGGAAAAACAGGGCGGCCAGCGGTGTTCCCATGGTCATCCTTGCAAAAAGCTGGGGCATCCATATAAAGGTCAGACCCGTCGAAGCCGGTCCGCTGCTGCGCATGATCTCCAGGGTCTGCTCTCCGCTCATGCCCATGTCGTGCTGGAGAACCGAAAAGACCGTCCCGAATATCATGATGGCGGCGAGAAGGGAAACCGTGTTGTTGCCGATGCCCGTGATGAATGCATTCTTGACCACACGGTGCCGGGTTTGCATGTATGCGGCATAGGTCAGGAAGAGTCCCCAGCCGGCACCGGTATCCCATGCATTCTGGGTCAGGGCGGCAAGCCAGGTGGCCGGCTCCTTCAACTGGCTCCATTGCGGCGTGAAGAGGTACCGGAGGCCTTCGACCGAACCCGGAAGGGTAACGGCGCGAATAACCGATATCAGGACGATGATCAGCAGCACGGGGATCAGGATCTTATTGACGCGTTCGATCGAACGAATGCCTTTCCAGATGGCCAGTGCCCCGAAGGCAACGGCCAGGGAATGGAACAGGAAAGGCCAGGAACCGCCCTGGTAACGGTCCCACACGGCCATGGCATCCGGTGTAGTACCGGGCAGGGGGTGTAAGAGGGAATGTATGAAGTAATAGATGCACCAGCCGACCACCACGGTATAGAAAAAGGAAATGGCTGTTGAGACAAAGGCCACGAAGGTGCCCATCCAAGCTCTGTTTTTACCGAGTGCCCGGATGAAAATGCCGACTACACCGGATCTGAATTTTCTTCCGAGCGCGTATTCGGCTATGATCAGGGGAATGCTCCACAGGAACAGGAACACCAGCCATGCCAGCAGGAAGGCACCGGCACCTTCATTTCCCCCTGCCTGGGCGGCGATCCTGGGGAATCTCCAAATGTTACCGGTTCCTACGGCGATCCCCAGGGCGGAAAGCAGGAGCCCCAGACGGGATGAGAATCGCTGGTTGATGGACCGGTCAAGCTGATTGGGCATGGAGGAGAAGTTGGGTGCCGTTAATGATCCAGAATCCGGATCGGGTTGATGAATGCCTCGGTCATGGAATCCGGTATGCCGCCCTTCTCCCCGGAAAGCGGGTTGATGCTCAGGACCGGAAAATCGGACTTATTGATGATCTCCTGGGCGCGTGAGCCGATAAAGAATTCCGTGAAGTTCAGTTCCTGCTGGGTCATGATCATGAGCAGGTCCCCTTTCAGTTCCTTGATCGCCTTGTTGATCCGTTTGTAAAGGTCCTCACGTCGGGACGGGATAAGCCTGACGGCGCAGCTGACCTCCAACTTCTCGAAAACGTTCCGGATTACGTCCAGCCTCTGGATGAATTTGATCTCGGTGCTCTTGTGTTCATCCGGCAGGAAGGATACCACCGTTAGCCTTGCGTTCAGCATCCGGGCCATGGTAACCGCGTTGGATGCCTTGATGATGGTTTGCTTGGTCAGATCCAGCGGCAGGATGATGTGACTGCAGGCCAGGCGTCCCGGCTTCCTGCGAAGGGTTACCACCGGTACCATGGCTTCCTTGATGATGTGCATGGTATTGGTGCCGGTGATGTTCTTTTTCATGTCGGATGAATCGGTTCTTCCCATGAAGATCAGGCTGGCCCTGACTTCCCGGGCAGCCTCTATGATCCTGTCGTAGATCTTGCCCTGGAGGACCCCGGTGGTATGTGGGATGTTCTGGGGACCAAGGATTTTCCCGGCCAGCTCGGCCAGTTTATCTGCTGCACCGCGGCGGATCAGGTCACGCTGTTCGTCATTCAGGACCAGGTGGTAGAGCGGGGACTCCTCCTCCAGGATGTGCACCAGGTGCAGGGTTGCACCAAGATCCCTGCCGATGCCCCCTGCATACTCGAGTGCGGATTCGGACTCCGGGAGAAAATCGATGGGAACCAGGAAATTCAGCTTATCAGGCATGGTTTAATGTTTATGCGGTTTATACAGCATCTTAATCAGCGGTTGATCCTGCCCCAATCGGAGAACGGATTGTCCACCCGTATCCGTTCGGTCCGGGTGGCCAGTTCGTATCCGACCAGGAATGCAAGCTCGCTTACCTTCTCCAGTTTTTGGAAATTAATGAGGTCGTAATTGTCCGTGACCTTGTGGTAATCCACGTGTATGCCCGTGGAGTAAAAAAGGATCGGGATATCGTGTTTCGCAAAATGAAAATGATCGCTCCGGTAAAAATATCGGTAGGGATGATCCGGGTCGTTCAGGCTGAGGTCCGTATGCATGCCAAGCTCTGCGGTCATTCGGTTGTGAATATCCATCAGGTCTGAACTCTGGTGTCCCCCGATCAATGCAATCGAATCCATTCCCAGCACGCTGACCCGTTCCCCGTATATCGTCCCGGTATCCCTGGCCGTCCGCACACGGCCGATCATATCCAGGTTCAGGTCGGCCACGGTCTGATCCAGGGGTATCAGGGGGTTTTCCGAATAGTATTCCGATCCCAGCAGTCCGATCTCCTCACCGGAAACCCAGAGGATCAGAACCGACCTTTTCAGGTTTCCCTTTACTTTCATAAAGGCCTCTGCAATTTCGAGGAGTGCCACGGTTCCTGAGGCGTTGTCGTCGGCTCCGTTGTATACGGCTCCGTTGCCGGCCGTCCCCAGGTGATCAAAGTGCGCGGTATACACGACTACCTCCTTGTTCAGTATACTATCGCTTCCCTCGATCATCCCCGCAACGTTTGGCGCGGGTTTCTCTTTCCTGGAATAAACCGCCTGGATTTCAACGGTGGACCCTGGGATGTCGAAGGATACCGGTCGAAGATTCCGGTCGATGGAATCCTGAAGGGCGGATAGGGACATCCCGGTTGTTCTTAGAATCTCTTCAGCAACCTCCCGATGGATGAAAATGATTTTAGTGTCCAGTTCAGGCATGTAAGCATTCCGGTCCTCCCCGAGTTCCTTGACATATCGGGAGCTGTTCAGGTGCCGGGCCATGCCGGCGGAAAATTCCTCGAGCGATCGGTAGCCGGATTTCGGGTCCATTACGATCAGGACTGCCCTGGGCATCCTCATGACCAGTCCCGGAAGCTTATAACGGAAGGAACGCTGGTTTGCCCAGTCGCGGTTTTCGAGCAGGCTTCCTTCCCCGTTCTCATCCATCGGGCCTCGGTTCATGACCAGGACGATCTTGCCTGTCAGGTCCAATCCCTCCAGGTCATCGTATGCATCCTCCCTCGAATGAATGCCGTAGCCTGCGAATACGGCTTCACCGCTCAGTTCAAGGCGGTCCGAATCCGGATTGAGAATATAAAATGGCTGGTTGAGCCTGCGTCCGGACTCCTCGCCAGTCTTTACGGTTATAGCCGATCGGTCCGGATCAAGGGATTTCTGCACCAGGGTGTATTCCTGGAAATAATCGCCGTCCGGGTCCACGGCCTTAAGCCCGGTCTTCCTGGCCTGTGCGGCAAGGTATTCTGCCGCCCGGTCAAGTCCCGCCTCACCCGTACTCCGGCCCTCCATTTCGTCCGCCGCGAGAATAAAAAGATGTTTTTCCAGGTCCTCTATGTTGATTTCTGCAAGTCCCGCTTCCTGGCCCGTACAAAAAACCGGTAAGAGCGGGAGCATCAGGAACGGGAGAATGCGGATCGTATTATGGGTTTTGTTCATGGCCGGGCGTGGAATAATTCATCTTTAAAAGTAATGCAAATTATTGAATAGGATGCCTAAACTTTGGACGATATGGCAATATCTCCTAACTTGAAGGGAACAAATTCAGCTCTGCCATGAAAAGATCGGTTTTAGTGACGGGCGCATCCGGTAACCTGGGGAAAGCGGTAACGGCAAAATTCCTGAATGAGGGGTTCCGCGTTGCGGCCCTGGTGAGTCCCCGTTCAGCCTCCGCCCTCGAGGATTCGGATGATCTGAAGGTGTATGTTGCCGACCTTCTGGACGGGGACCTGGCCGATAAGACTGTTCACGATATATTCACGGGTTTTGGGAAACTGGATGCGGCCATACTTACCGTCGGGGGATTTGAAGCGGGAAATCTTCCCGGAACGGGTGTGGAAGGCCTGGAACGGATGTACCGGCTGAATTTTTTAACCGCCTTTACGGTTGCCAGGCAGGTATTCAAAGGGATGTCCGGCCGTAAGGGGGGAGGGCAGGTGGTTTTCATCGGTGCCCTTCCGGCACTTCACCCGGAGCAGGCAAAGGAAATGGTCGCCTATTCCCTTTCCAAGTCGCTGCTGTTCAGGCTTGCCGAGATCATCAACGAAGAGGGAAGATCAAAGGAAATTTTCGCAGGCGTGATCGTTCCGGGAATCATGGATACCCCGCAGAACCGTTCCGCCATGCCGGATGCGGATTTCACGAAATGGACCGGTACCGCTGCCGTGGCAGACAGGATTTACCGGCTCTGCACGGAAGAAGGCAGGTCAGCCGGTGTGGGAATCATAGAGGTATAGGCCGGTCCGGATTAGAACCAGTACCGGACCCCGATACCTCCCCCCGTGTCGAACTTCGTGTCGGGGAGGATGCCCAGCCCGGGAACGACTTCCAGGAAGACGTCCAGGGGCACACTTTCAAACATGTAATCCAGTCCGACCGGCACTCGGAGGCCGAGAAATATATCGGTCCCGAAACCGACCTTCACGCCTCCCCCGAAATACAGGGGAAGCTGGCCCTTTTCCACCGGTATCAGCGCAAATGCATGCCTCATGTAGTCTGCGTGAACGTGGAACCAGCCGTGTGAGATCGACCACGCAACGCCTGCATCCAGTGCATCGTTGGCTGAGACCCAGGTCTTAAGGCTGATCCCGGTGGGTTCCCCGATGATGACACCGGCTCCGAATCCCTGGTCCTGTGCCGCCAGGCTGCATGTCAACATACCCAGAAAAAGGATGAATACGAATTTTCTCATTTCAGCATGTATGATTAAAATGAAATTTTACCGGCCCGAAAATAGGAAAATTTCCCGAGTAAACAGCTCTTGATTGATTACAGCCGGATCCCTCCCGTGATGCCGACCCAGATTCTGACGTTGGTCATACCGGCGTTTCCGGAGGTATGCTGGTAAAAGGCCCAGTTCGGACCGATCCGGTGCCAGGGATGGTAACCGATATCGGGATTGGTCTCCGCAACGGATACGTTCAGGGTGGGACCGATGAAAAGGTCCGTGTGATTATTCGGGGTATAATTGAAAAGGACCCTGAACTGGTTCAGCAGGTTCAGCCTGTCGATGTGGATCAGCCGGCCTGGACCCGGATCGGCGATCCAGTATTCCTGGTGGATCATGGCCTCGATGTTTAGCGCAAAGCCTTCCCGGATATCCGCAATGCCACCCATGCCGAATCCCAGCAACCATCGGTTTCCCGGGCCGGCCGGCTTGCCGATGCTGTAAATGTTGTGAAACCGGCGAATGCCCATTCGGTAGGAAAAATTGAAGTACTGGGTTTCACTGATGGAAAAATCAAAATGCCGGTAACCGTTTTTACGGACGACGTTGATAAATCCGATGGGTAACCCCTGTATGGAGTCGCATACGTTAAGAAACCCGGCGATCTGGGCACCGCTGACCTTTCCGGCAACGTTAATAAACCCGGCGATCTGGGCACCGCTGATCTGCCCGGCTACATTCGCAAATCCGCTGAGCTGGGCATTTACCCTTCCGTTTCCCGCCACACTTGCAAATCCCGCCAGCTGTACTCCGCTCACATACACACCGGCAACGTTGAAAAATCCTGCAAGCTGCGCCCCCTGGGTGGTTTCCCCGGCAACGTTCCCGAATCCTGCTCCCTGGAATCCCCTGGTATCCCCCCCGGCTACGTTGATGAAGCCCGCTCCCTGGAACCCGCTTGTTTGCTGCCCGTTGACGTTGAAGAATCCGGCAAGCTGTGCTCCCTCCTGAGAGCCGCCGACCACGTTTCCGAATCCGGCCCCCTGGAATCCCCTGACGTAATAATTAACCGTATTGATAAAGCCGCCCAGTTCGGCACCGTCGACGCCACCCGCATTCCCTGCGAACAGGTTGAGGGAGAATTTATTTACCGTCCTGGAATTATGGACCCAGTTCGTGCTGAGCGGGGGGAACATAAAAGTGAACTGGAAATTCTTCCGATAGAGTTCCGGTTCCCGGTCTTGCCGGGACGGTGGTTGCATTTCCTGTGAGAGCGGTTCCGCTGCGCCCGTCCCGGTTTCTGTCTCCTGCGCAGGGACAACGGGGAAGACCAGGCTGAGGGCGGCGATCAGGGTAATTGTGTTTTTCATATCCTTGCAAAGGCTTATATTCCTAAAGACATGAAAAACCCCCAGGGGTTGTATCGTGAAGGCAAAATAATGACCAGGATCCAGACCGGTTGCAACAATATGCACTGCCCGTTCGGAAGGCATGCCGGCGGGGAGCTTTTATTCCGGGGTGCTTTTCAGGAACCGGAGCAGCCGGTCGTAATCCGGATCGGACGGGTAGTACTCGGTCAGTTTCTCGGCATAGCCGATGGCATCCTCACTGTGTCCGAGTTCACGGGTAAAGGTAGCCAGTGAATACAGGATATCCCGGTCATAGGGATTTTCCAGCAAGGCCTTTTCCAGGAAATCCACGGCTTCCTCCGGTCTTCCGGTTGAATGAAGTCCAACCCCGTAGGCATAGGCATACCTGGCATTTCCGGGTTCCAGCCGGGCGGCCTGCTCGAGGTATTCCATGGCTTCCTTGTGGGACCGGCGGCGGACCAGGTTCAGGCCGAGTGCATAATGCAGGGCTGCCATACGGGGATTGTCCATAACCGCTTCACGGAGTACCTTTTCGCCTTCCACGTCCCGGCCCATGACCCGGTACAGATCCGCCAGGTTCACATACGCACCTGTAAAGGCCGGTTCTATGGCGATGGCCTTCGTATAGGATGCTTCCGCTCCGGCCAGGTCACCCCTGTTCATTGCCAGGATGCCCAGGTTCATGTGGGCTGCAGGGTGGTCGGCATTGATCGTTTGGGTCCCGATGTATTCTTCGAGTGCTTTTTCAAACTGCCGGCTTCCGGCTTTGCCAAGGTAGACCTCGGATAAGCGGGACAACTGGAATGCGGCCGTGGCACGGATAAGCCGGACGGAATCAGTCAGGCGGGGCAGGGCGAGTTCCAGCAGGGTATTGTCATCGGCGGCAAATAGTGCCGAAACGGCCGCATAACGTATCAGCGGATCCGGATCGGATAGAGCTTTTCTCAGTGCCGGGATGAGCGAAGGATCCCGGTAGTCCTGCAGAAGGGAGGCCGCCGTAGCCCTGACCATGGGAGCGGATTCGGGATTCCCGGACAACCGTATAAGCTCCGGCAAGGCTTCCGGGTATGCCCTGCGCCCGGCCCAGAACACCTCGCCGTAATGGATCCCGTTCCGGTCCGGGTCCCCGTACCATGTCCGGCACCAGTCCGCCGCCCAGCGGTTGCTTTGGTCTGTGTGGCATTTTGTGCAGGCGTTGGGGGACTTCAACCTGTCCGAAAGGTCCGGCCGGGGGATGCGCATGCTGTGATCCCGCCGCGGATCGATCACCATGTAGGTCCGCTCCGGCATGTGGCATTCCAGGCAGCTTGATCCTTCCCTTTGCGGGTCGTGGAAATGATGTTCACGGCTTCCGTATTTTTCGGCAAGGTGGCAGCGGTAGCACAGGGCGTTGCTGTGAACAAAGACCTTCCCGCTGTGGGGCTCGTGGCAGTCCTTGCATACCACCCCTTTGCGGAACATACTGCTCTGGAGAAAGGATGCGTATACGTAAACTTCCTCCTGAATCTGTCCGTCTGCGTAATAGAGTCTCTCCTCAAGCAGGGCAGGGGCGTGTGTATCCAGAAGGGATTTCCCATGGATGTAATTTTCACTGATGATGCCTCTCCGGGCATGGCAGCGTGAGCACATTTCAACCAGCTTGCGGTCCCCTCGCGGCACGGATCTTTCCGCAATCCCAGTCTCCATGTTGAACAGCCAGGAGGCGTTGTCGGTGTCCTTCAGGCGGATGGCAAGTCCCAGATCGGCATAGGCACCGGGATCCCCTCCTTCCTCCACCATCCGGGCCCATTCGATGTGCCGGGATCCCGGACCGTGGCAGGCCTCGCATGAAACGTCGATTTCGCTCCAGCGGGTATGATAGTCCTGCGTGGCGGACCTGAAATCCTTCCTTACGTTGGTCGAATGACATTCGGAACACATGTAATTCCAGTTCTGGGTGATGTGGGTCCAGAAAAGAATATCGTTGGGGGGTATCTTTTCCCGGCCGTAAATATGGAACCAGCGCTGGCCGCCCTCCTGCCTGGGGCGTGTATCCCAGCAGTAGGGGAGCATCTGGAAGGCCCCCCCGGGAAATTCAACCAGGTATTGCTGCAGCGGCCTGATCCCGAAAACATATCGAACGGTATAATCCCTCATTTCGCCTCCATCCCCCTGTGTATGCACCATGAAACGGCCGTCCCGAATGAAAAAACGGGTTGTGACGCCCAGGTGTTCCAGGGTACGGTCGTTGAAATCCCCCAGTACGGTTTCCAAGGTGGCTGAATCCATCGCATGGTCGTGGTCGGATCCCATGAAAAGTGAGTACTCCCGCTCGTGGCATTCCCTGCAGGATTCCCTGCCGGTGTATTCGGGGACGGGGTATTCCCTGCCGGTGGCGGGTGGTCCGACCTTCTGACGGTCGGAACAGGTTCCCAGCACCAGGGATATGGCCAGGATAAACGGCGGTACGCCTGTTAGGATCAGGGTCCTGCTTGGGACTTTCATCGGGCCGGCTTTGATATCAAAGTTATTTTAAAACTATAAAAATTACAGCCTTCCTTCATACCAGCGGGATAATTCAGAAAGAAACTTAATAAATTTACCTTGGTTAACTCCCCGGAAGTGAAGGAATCCGGACATAACAAAACAGGCAGGAGGGACTTCCTGAAAGGCCTGGCCGTATGGACTGCCGCGGGCGCAGGGATCCTGGCCTCGCTCAGCCTGCTACGGCAGTTCGTCCCCCGGCTTACCCGGGGTGAGAAACGTTTCAGGATCGGCAGCAAGAGCGATTTCCCGGTTAATACCTTTACCTTCCTTCCGGATCACCGTATCTACGTTTACCGCGACCACGAAGGAATACGCGCCGTATCGGCCGTATGCACACATCTGGGCTGTACGGTTGAAAAAAACGACGAGGGTTTTCTCTGCCCCTGCCACGGTTCCTGCTATGACCGGGACGGCAGGGTTGTTTCGGGTGCGGCAACGGGCGACCTTCCCTGGTTTGCCCTCCATAAGGATGCTGGCGGGCGGATTGTAGTGGACCGTGACAGCCGGGTGGATCCCGGTGAAAAGCTTTACCTGTAAATGGCCGGATCCAGCCATAGGGAACCACGTAGCCGGCTGGGAAGGATCCAGCGGAATCTATTCCTGCATATCCATGCCGGCCGGATACATCCCCACACCCTCAGGGTGGATTATACCTTTGGTCTGGGACCGGCACTCGGATTCCTGTTTGCCATACAGGTCCTGACCGGGATCATCCTGCTTTTGAACTATACCCCCTCGGTCGAACGGGCCTACGATTCGGTCAAGGACATCGTATTCATCGTACCGGGCGGCAGGTACATCCGGAACATACACCGATGGGCGGCACACGGCATGGTGCTGGTTTCCTTTCTCCATATGGCCCGGGTGTTTTTCACCGGCGGATACCTGGGCGGAAGGAGCCGGAACTGGGTATTCGGCGTAGTCATGCTTTTCCTGGTGCTGTTCATGAACTTCAGCGGTTACCTGCTGCCGTGGGACCAGCTTGCGTACTGGGCCATAACGATCGGTTCGAACATCGCGGCCTCCTTCCGGGAACTTACTGACATGCTGGGCCTGACCCGGGTCCTGGATATCGGGGGATTCATCAAGAACCTGATCCTTGGGGATGAGGCCGTCGGGCAGGCAACCCTTTCCCGTTTTTTTATGATGCATGTGGTATTCCTGCCGGTAAGCCTGGTGGTTTTTATGGGACTTCACTTCTGGCGGATACGCAGGGACGGGGGAATAAGCCGCCCGGTCCGTTCCGCTGAGAATACCCAGGCAAATTCAGAAGAAGCACCGGTTGCTACCCTGAAGGAAAAGACCGGGATATTCACCTGGCCGACCGTCATGTGGGCCGAACTCTCCATTCTTCTGACAACGGCAGCCGTCCTGCTGATCATGGCCTACCTGGTAGATGCACCCCTCGGGGAAGAAGCCAATCCCGTTTTCCCTGAGAACCCGGCCAAATCACCCTGGTATTTTCTGGGGATACAGGAGATGGTTTCCTATTCGGCCTTTGCAGGCGGGATAGTCATCCCCGTGCTTTTCCTGGCATTCCTGGTATCCATTCCCTACATGGACCGGGAGGACCGGTACACCGGGATCTGGTTCAGCGGGCCGGTGGGAAAACGAATTACCCTGCTGTCCCTGTTATTTGCGTTTTCAGTCACCCTGACGATGGTGTTTGTGCAGGTCCGTTACGGTGGACTGCGAGACCTTTTCCCGGGCATTCCCGGGATCCTGGTGATGCTGGTCAATCCAGCGACCCTGAGTGCATTGCTTTTCATCCTCTGGGCGGTATGGATCCGCAGACGGACCGGGTCCTACAGGATGTCCGCAATCTCCCTTTTTACCTGTGTCCTTGTAGGGGGCATACTGTTTACGGTCATTGGTATCTGGTTCCGGGGACCCAACTGGGAGTTTTACCGGTCCGCTTCGCAGTGGCCGGTATTGTAAACGATGAACGAAAAAAAGTACATACGGCGTTTCAGGCGGATTGCACTGGCATCGGCATCCGTCCTGTTCCTGCTTATCGCCGTGGCATGGATCCGGGAAAGCTTCCTGTTGGAATGGAAACTGTACCAGTGGGAGTACCGGGACCTGGTCCGCAAGGAAAACCCCGACGGGATTGCAAACCTGTTGCCGGCAGGAAGGATATACGAGGTGAGTCCCCGGGGACTCCGACGCACCGATCGTTGCATCACCTGCCATCTGGGCATTGGAAACCCGGTCATGAAGGAAGCTCCACAGCCCCATACGCTTCACCCCGGTGGGTACCTCGAGCATCACCCGGTTGACAGATTCGGTTGCACGGTTTGCCACGGGGGTCAGGGAAGAGCGGTGGAAAAGGTATCTGCCTTCGGGGAAGACCCGTCCACTCACTGGAATTTCCCCCTCCTGCACAACCCCTATATCCAGTCTTCCTGCGGGAAATGCCACCTCGGGATCTTTACGGAAGATCAACTGCTTGAAGGCACCGGGACTTTCCGGCATGGGAAGGAGGTTTTCAGCCGGGAAGGATGCCTGGGCTGCCACCGTGCGAGGGGACTGGGAGGTATCATCGGTCCCGACCTGACCAGCCAGGGCGAAAAGACAAAGCATGAATACAGCTTTACCAATATTCGCGGGGAACAAACCGTATCCAACTGGCTGAAGGAGCATTTCCGGGACCCGGAGATGGTTTCCCCGGGATCCGATATGCTGAGCCTGAAACTGCCCGAGGAGGAACTGGAAGCATTGGTTACCTTTACAATGGGACTGGCCATGCCGGACATCTCCTATCAATACCTGGGCGTGGAGGCCCTGCAGGAATTCCAGGGAAAGAGAAACATCCTGTCCCCTGATAAGGCCTATGCCATGATCTGCTCTTCATGCCACGGCAAGGAGGGGGAGGGCAAAGGCTATCTGGCATACAAGACCGGGGTACCTTCGCTGGGCAATTACGATTTTGTACGGACCACCCCGGAAGAAACCATCGAATTCACCATCACCCATGGAAGGGGAAGAAAGCAGATGGCATCCTGGCTTCCACAGTATTCCGGGCTGACCGGGATGGAAATCGATTCCCTGGTTCGGATGATTGCCGGAAGGTTTTCCCCGCCCTTAACGTACCGGGAGTCAGCCCGGATAGAGGGCCGGATCGGCAAGGGACGGGAGATCTACCGCTCCGATTGCGCCATGTGCCACGGGGAAGAGGGCCATGGAGATATCGGCCTTCCGATCTGCAATACTGATTTTTTGGCCACCGCATCCGACCGCTTCCTTTTCGAAACCATTTTCACGGGCAGGAAATCCGCCGGGATGCCTGCATGGATGCATTATTCCGCTCAGGACATGGCAGACCTCCTGGGATTCATCCGGACCTGGGGTGCCGGTCCCCGTGAAGACCGGGGCATCAACCTGCCTGCCGGAGACCCGGCAAAAGGAGACCTGCAGTACCATTACCTGTGTTCGCGCTGCCACGGGGAATTCGGTGAAGGGAATACCGGTCCGGCCATTCTCAACCCGGAATTCCAGGAACCGGTTTCCGACCGCTTCCTTTTTCTGACCATATCCTATGGACGGTCACATACTGCAATGTTCGGATGGTCTGTCGATGTTCAGGGTGCCGGCAGGCTGGGTCCCCGGGATGTCAGCGACATCATTGCATACATGCGCCGGGCATCGGAAGCGGGCAGGGATTATATATACCCGGGCAGCAATCCGGGTAACGCAACCGGCGGAAAAGAACTTTTCAGAATGCATTGCGCAGAATGCCACGGAGAAAATGGCCAGGGGGTATCGGCCCCGGCACTCAACAACCAGGAATTCCTGGGTTCGGTCACGAACGGATACCTGATGGCTACGATCAGCCTGGGGCGGGAAGGCACAAGAATGCCTTCCTGGGGCAGGGGATCCGATGAACATCCGCTCCTGGGAACGGATCAGCGCAAGGACCTTGCCGCCCACATCCGTTTCTGGCAGCGCTACCGCATCCGGAAATAACCCAATAAAATTAACGGAACCGGGCGGGCTCGTTATCAGCTCAGGGTTGGTGGATGCATTCCCGGATCCCGTCGATAAGCCCGACGGAGGGATCGAAGCCCAGTTCCTTCCGGGCCTTGCTGATCGAATACTGGTACTGCCTTCCGACCAGCCTTACTGAATAACGGCTGAGCCTCGGTGATTTACCCGTGAAAACGGAGAAAAATTCCATCAATCCTGCCACCCGGTAAGCCGTCTTATAAGAAATGTGCCGTGGTTTATACGGAATGTCCAGTTCCCGGCTGATGGTTTTCAGGAAGGTGTTCCAGGAGGGATTTTTCTCGTTGGCTATGTTGTAGGTCTGGCCCAGGCTCTCGGGCCGGAGCAGTGCCAGGTATACAGCCTCCGCAACATCCGCAACGTTTACCAGGTCAACGGAATGGTTCCCGTCCCCCATCATCCTGAATTTTCCGGATCCCAGGTTCTCAATCAATTTGGGCAGGAAACGGGTATCACCCTGCCCGTAAACTGCCGTGGGCCGGAGTACGGTCAGATCGATCCGGTTCTTGTCAGCGTGATGGCGGACCAGTTTCTCGGCCTCGATCTTGGTGTCCCCGTAAGGATCACCTATTTTCTTAAAGGGTTGGTTTTCCGAGATCCTAATATCGGGCACCCTGCCGTAGACCGCAACGGAACTCATGTGGATGAAGCGGATCACCCCGGCCTCTGCGGCCCGCCTGATCACATTCCGGGTGCCATCCACGTTGACGCTCAGGCATTCTCTCCAGCTCTGGTATCCAACTGCCCCGGCCATGTGGATGACGGTGTCATGCCCGTCGATCAGTCCCGCAAGGCTCCTCGACCGGGTCACATCGCCGCGTACAATTTTCTGGTCGCGCAAACCGGCGTCCGGTTCTCCTTCCGGAAGGAGAAGGGTGAGTTGGTAATTATCCTTGAGGCGGCCCACCACCGCCCGGCCGATAAAACCGGATGCTCCCGTTATGAAGATCTTTTTAACCATGAAATGCTAAAATAATGAATCCTGAAATTTCGCTCGCAAACGATTTCGAAAATAATGCATACGACCCGGCTTCGAAAAAAAACAATCTTTTGAATTTTTTTTGATCTTCCGTCGCAAACGTTTGAATCGGTACCTCCCTGATTTTTATGCTCATTGATTTCTCCATCTGCCTGAAATATAAGACGATATGGGATATAAAGTCTCGTTTTTTTCCTTACTTTTGAGAGGATGCAGGCCGGTTTTTTTATGCAATTGAAATCTCAGATATGAACACCCGGATAAAAACAAAACCCAGATTGAGTTTCTGGCAGATCTGGAACATGAGTTTTGGATTTTTCGGCATCCAGTTCGGATTTGCGCTTCAGAATGCCAACGTAAGCCGCATCTTTGAATCCCTCGGGGCCAGGGTGGAAGACATTCCGATTTTATGGATCGCCGCTCCCGTAACCGGACTCATCATGCAGCCCATCATCGGGCATATGAGCGACAATACATGGAACCGCTTGGGCAGGCGGCGGCCTTATTTTATGGTGGGTGCCATCCTCGCATCGCTTGCCCTGCTGATCATGCCAAATTCCCCGGCCTTATGGGTGGCTGCCGGCATGCTCTGGATCATGGATGCCTCGATCAACATTTCCATGGAGCCTTTCCGTGCCTTTGTCGGTGACATGCTTCCTTCCGAGCAAAGGACCGCTGGATTTGCCATGCAGAGTTTTTTCATCGGAACCGGGGCAGTAATTGCTTCCGCGCTGCCCTATGTTATGACAAACTGGTTCGGCATCTCGACCACCCCACTGGAAGGGCAGGCCATACCCCCGAACGTGAAATGGTCCTTCTATGTCGGGGGATTCGTTTTCCTTACGGCGGTCCTGGTTACGGTGACCCGTACCCGTGAATACTCCCCGGAAGAGCTCCGGGCCTTTGAAGAGGCCGAGGCAGCCGGGAAGGATGTAAAGCCTGCATCACCGGGCGGACACATCCGGTATGTACCGCGCTTCCTTCGCTCCGGATTGCTCTGGCTGCTGGCCGGTGCAATCCTGAGCATATTGTTCTTTTACATCAGGGTCGAGGGAGAACTGTATATCCTTTCGTTCGGGATAGCCGGGTTCGGTCTGATCCAGATGGTAACGCATCTTTTGAGATCCTCGGGTGGCGGAACAAGC
>CAZNQG010000074.1:0-17351 GCA_964575235.1 uncultured Bacteroides sp. | reverse complement strand
GGATCAGGGCGTAGGCAGCAATCCCTGGAAGGAGATCCTGCCCCTGCTGGGATGGGGTGCGGGCGGGTTTGCCAGCCAGGTCTTTTACAGTTACTGGGTCATCGGGGCGGGATACGGTGCGGCAAAAAAGGATGTTTTCGGCCGGCCGGCCGATATCGTAAGGCTGAAGGACATGGGGCCTGAAGACGGCAGGAAACTGCTCGGGTGGTGCAGGATCGTCTATTACGATTCCGGTTTTGCGGTCCTTCTGGGCATTATCATCACCCTCGGATTCCTGGTTGCCGGTGCAGGTGTGCTGGGTCCCGCTCACCTCGCCCCCGACGGGGAGAAAGTAGCCACCCAGCTTTCCAGTATCTTTTCGTCCAGGTGGGGCAGCCTGGGGGGATTCCTCTTTCTGCTGGGGGGTACGGCTGCCCTGGTGGGGACCCTGGTAGGTCAGCTGGCCGGCTGGCCCAGGCTGCTGGCGGACAGCTTCCGCATCTGCATCCCGGCATTTGCCAGGAAACTGACCTGGCTCATGCAATTCCGGCTTTTCCTTGTTTTTTTCTTCCTCTCGAACATGATCATCGTATACAGCTTCAATCTTCGCCCCGTGGTGCTTGTAAAGCTGGGGGCCATACTGGACGGTTTGCTGCTGACGCCCCTGCAGGCCTTGTGGATCGGCATTGGACTTTACCTGGTGCTGCCCAGGCTGTTCAGGCCGGAAGTCGGGCGGATGCTGAGACCCCACTGGATATTTGGCGTGGGATTGTTCCTGGCCTTCCTGGTCTTCGGTTATTTCTGCATCGTGCAGCTGCCGTCGGTACTCTGATCAGATCTTGATGCCCATCACCAGGATGTCGTCAACCTGTTCGTACTTCAGTTCAGGTTTCTCAGGCGGGTTCATCCAATGGTCCAGTTCCCGTTCCAGGACCTGCTTCTGTTCGAACATGATCCGGTCCTGGACCTCCAGCAGGACCTCCTTGAAGCGTGTAGCCATGAATTTCTTACCCTTTACGCCTCCGAACTGGTCGATGTAACCGTCGCTGAACATGTAGAGGGCATCTCCCTTTTTCAGATCCAGATCATGCCGCGTAAAGGGTTTTGCGGCCCACATCGAAATCCCGATCGGCATGCGGTCTCCCTTGATCTCGGTAAGCTCCCCTTCCCGTACAAAATAAAGGGAGTTGTGCGCTCCGGCAAACTGGACGTGCTTGCGGTCCTGGTCGAAGACGCAGAGCGACATGTCCATGCCGTCCTTGGCTTCCCCCTCCCTGCCGGTCTGGTGCAGGGCCAGGATGACCCGGTCGCGGAGTTCATCCAGGATTTCGTTGGCCCGGATCTCCCCGTAGGTGCTCAGGATCTCGTTCAGGAGGGATGATCCCAGCATGCTCATGATGGAGCCCGGAACCCCGTGGCCGGTGCAGTCCACCGCCGCGACCACAAGGCGGTTCCCGCGCGTGTCCATCCAGTAAAAATCCCCGCTCACGATGTCCCGTGGCTTGAAAAGTATGAAATGCTTGGGCAGGAAATGCTGTATGGTTTCGTCCTTCGGGAGGATGGCGGACTGTATCCTGGAGGCATACTGGATGCTGGAGGTGATCGCTTTCTTCTGCTCTTCGAGAATGTTCTTCTGGTCCTCCAGGATGTTTTTCTGTCCCGTGATCTCATCCCGCTGGGCCTCGATCTCATCCTTATGGGCCTCGATCTCCTCTTTCTGCTCCCGCAGCATCCGGTTGGCCCTTTGCTTCAGCCTCAGTGCACGGAAAACATAGACAGCAAATACGGCCAGGAGAAGGAGGATGAACAGGCTGGCCAGGAGCAGGATGTTCCGGTTTCGGGTGCGTGCCTCTTCAAGCTGCTTCTGCTGTTCCCAGAGGGTGTAGACCTGCTGGATCTTCTGTGCATTGCTTTCTCTTTCCATATCCAGCCTGAAATCCAGTTCCTCGTTCAGGCGATCCATCTCATATGTGTGCAGGGTATCCCGGATTTCCTGGTATTTAGCCTGGTACTCCAGGGCGGTCCGGTACTGTCCCTGCTTCTGGTAGTACCGCGACCAGGCCCGGTAGGTTTTCGCCAGGGGTTTAAAAAGCTGCATTTCCTCAGAGATGGAGAGGGCTTCCTTCAGGTAATTGTTTGCCCTGGCATATGCTTCCTGATGGGTTTTGATCTCCCCCAGGAGTATATACACATCCGCCATGGCTGAATAATCGTTAAGGTCCCTGTATAAATCCAATGCCTCCAGGAGGCTTTCCTGTGCTTCACCGAATTTGCCCGCATTCATATAAGTGGAGCCAAGATTATGCAATACGCCTGCAATTCCTTGAAGATTGCCAAGTCCCTTTTCCAGTTCCAGGGCTTTCTCATAATTCGTCACGGCTTCCCGGCTGATTTCAAGGTAACTGCGGGAAGGGTATGCAACCACATGGTCCAGGAAGTCCGCCCCATACATCCCGGTCAGGCTGTCCTCGGCGATGGCTGCGTACATAGTTCCGAGATTATTGTAACCGAAGGCCATGCCCTGCTTATCGTCGTTCCGGATGCTGATCTCCAGGTTCTTGCCCTGGTACAGGATGGCCTGGCCGTAATCCTTCAATTCGCCATATCCCACTGAAAGGCTGTTGCATGCGGCGCTTATGCCCTGTTCATCCCCGACCTGTTCGAATTTCTCCAGGGCCTGTTTCAGCAAGCCGACGGCCTGTTCGTGGTTGCCTTTCTGTATATTTATATTCCCGATCCGGAGCAGCATCCTCCCTGCTTCATACGGATCGTCCAGCTCCTCGTAGAGGTCCAGGGCCTGTTCCAGTTGCACCCCCCCCGTTCCATACTGGCCCATTAAATAATTCACGAGGCCCAGGCTTGCATAGTTTTTGGCCAGCCCCTCCCGGTCACCAATTTCTTTCTTGATGGCGACGGACCGGTCATAGAACAGGATGGCCCGGTCGAATTCCCCGTTCCGGCGAGCGATGTCCGCCCTCCGGAACAGCACTTCTGAAATTTCATACCGGTCGTTAATGGATTCGGCAATATCCCTTGCCCGGTCCAGGAAATAGTCCGCCGTATCCCTCATGCCCATGAAATTATAACTTCGGGCCATAAGGACGTAAACCTGAATGACCTCCTTTCTCTTTCGTGCCTTTTCATAGAGTGTGGTGGCATTATGCCAGCATGCAACCGCCAGTGTATCACGGTTTACGACAAAGTACTTGAAGCCTTTGGTGCGCAAACCATCGGCCTCCTGTTCCGCATTCCCGAATACCCTTGCATACAGGATTGCGCTGTCGGCGTACATCACGGCCGTATCGGTATTCTGCATGGTTTGGGCGATCCGGTTAAAGACAGGGGATTTGGATTCAGGCTCGGATCCGGAAAGAACGGCACACAGGCTGTCGAGGGTTGAAGGCAAATCCTTAGCGGCGGGTGAACCGGGCAGCAGAAAGATCATCAGCAGGAGATGGGACAGTCTATTCATGGGTATGGCCGGACCGGTACTACCGATAAATTTAGGAACTTTTTCCTAAAATCCCAGCCAGGCCGAGTTTAACTGCGGATCTTGCAGGGTCCGGAGTGCCGGATAACGGCGATTTTCGTAATTTTACAGGAAAGAACCAATATTACGATCCATCATGAAACTGAAGCATATGCCCATACTGGCCGTTGCGGGACTGATATCCCTGCAAGCTGCCTTTGCCCAGCAGAATATCAACAACCTTGAGTTTGTGGGGGAAAAGACGGAGATACTGAAAGCTTCCTCCACCTCGTACGGGAAGGGGACCCTGTCTTCCGGGGAGTCCGTGACGACGGAATGCCTGAAGGGGACCTGCTACCTCAAGATCGATTACAAGGGGCGAACGATACTGTCTCCCATCGGGGAAAGCATAACCAGCGCTACGGTGTACGAATATGATTTTGCCGGGGATGAGGACAAGGAACTGGTTGTGGTCAACGATTTCAAAGGCACATCCTACCTTTACGTGTTCGCCTACGCCCGGGGAATCATCCAGAAGCTTTTCGTGAAGGAAATATTCAACAACCGCACCGTCATCAAGACGGATTACATCGAGCTGTATTCGCCCGGGGGACTCAACATGGTATGGAATTACTACCAGGGGATCTTCTGGGTTATGAAGCCCGAAGAGATCCTCTGATCAGTTACTGGAGCCGATCAGTCCCCCAACAGTTTTTCAACCGCTTCGAGGTCCACCGAGGTATCGTGCATTGTACCCATCCAGCGGGGACAACGGTTGGCGTTCAGGGGGATGCCGACCACGGGAAGGCCGGCCTTCATGCAGAGCCGCATTCCCATGACCAGTTCCACGATGCATGCCACGCCTAACACCCCGATGTTTCCGTGCCTGGCACGCAATTCTTGCAGGATTCCCCCGACCCTTCCCCGGCTCAGGATGTAGGGATGTATATCGTGTTCCTTCAGTATGCCGCCCGCCCGGTTGACCAGGCAGGTCTTCAGGCAGGCCCTGCAGCGGTTGTCGATCTCATCGGGTTCGGCCCTGCAGGTCTCGTGCGATTCTTTCAGGCAGTAGGGAAGGAGTGCGATCCGGAAACGGCTGTTCCTGAATCCCGCAAGATGCACCCGGTTCACCAGCTCGATCTCGATCACATAGAGGAGATACTGTTCCCGGGTGGTCAGAAGTTCCCGGTCGGAAAAGCGGTTGTATAGGGATACCGAACGCAGGTGGCGTTTCACATCCCCCAGGTATTCCGAGAGCATTTCCTTGCATCGCCCCATGATGTATGAAAACCGGGGGTCTGCAGGGGATGGTCCGGAAGCCTTTCTCAGCTTTTTCGCATTCATGCTCTCCGACTGTATGTATCCGAGGAGCTGTTGTTCCGGGAGGGACAATTGTGCTGTAAGTTCGTTTGCCAGGGCAGATACCCTTTCGTAATAGGAACGGGTGCCCGTATCCTTCCCGAAAAGGGAATAGGTTTTGCCTGCTATGGGTGAGAAGGGTTCCAAGTTTGTGATCGTTTCACGCAGGGTACCAATTTACGGTTTTTTATTCCTGCAAATGCATTGACTCGTAAGCTTGCATTTCCTAATTTGCAGTTCCGTTGAACCAAAACCGTTAATCATGAAATTTCTGAAATGGCTTCTTTACATCGTGCTCATCCTGGTGGCACTGTTACTGATCATACCCCTTTTCCTGCCTGCGACCGTCGAGGTCAGCTCCCAGGTGGAGGTTGCCGTCTCCCCGGCACAGGTTTTCCATAATGCTGCATCCTACACCGACCGCAACCTGTGGGATCCCTGGCTGGAGACCGATACCGGGGCTGCCTATAACCTCACCCCCCAGCCCGGTTACGTCGGGTCGGAATATACCTGGGAGGGGGAAGAGATCGGCACCGGCAAAATGGTCGTGGATTCCGTGGTCTTCGGCCAGTACATCGCTTCCGATGTTTATTTCGGCGATGATCCCGAACCGGGCCGGGTGGAATGGGACCTGCAGAAATCCGACGGGGGGACACTGATCACCTGGAAATTCACTTCCGAGGCAAAGTACCCGGTCGAAAGGCTGATGCTGAATGTTTTCAAGAAACAGATGAAGGCAAGCTTTGATAAGGGCCTGGCGAACCTTAAGTCATACCTGGAGGAGAACCCGCCCGTACTGAGCAGCCTCGGCGAGATCAGTGAAGGCACCGTCGGCCCCATGATCGCCGTGGTGGCCCATGCAAGCGGGACCATGGACCAGTTGAGCGAGCAGATGGCCGAACTGTTCCCGAAGCTTTTCCAGGAAGTGGAGGCCCAGGGCCTGCAGATGTCCGGGGCAGCCTTCAGCCATTACCTGTCCTGGGACGAGGAAACGGGCATTGTGGAATATCTCTGCGGTATTCCCGTGGCAACCAAGGGAAAGGACTCGGACGGGATCAAATTCAAAGCCTACAAGGAGAGACCCGTTATACAGGCCATGCATACCGGTCCCTACGAAGATTTCATACATTCCTATACAAAGCTGATGGAGTACATCGATACCAGCGGGACCGAGGTGACCATGGAGGCCTTCGAATTCTACCTGACGGACCCGATGTCCGAACCCATGGTCACGAAATGGCAGACCCTGATCGCCATGCCGCTGAAATAGAAAGGACCTCAAAGGATATTCAAACGGGGCCCGGGCATGTTTTTCACGGACCCTTTAATAATTTGAAATGGAATTAGAAACAAGGGCTTTCGGCCCGGTAAGGTTCGTTCGTACGGCATGCCTGGCCGCCTGCCTGGTGATGGTCCACGGCTGTGCCCCGCCGCCCCCGGAAACATGGACCGTCAGGATCACCCTGGAAGAGGCTTCCAGCCTGGCCGCCCCGGCCTTGCACTGCATCCAGAAACCATATCCGTACAAGCCGGGTAGCGTCCTGGTCGACGACAGCAGCCTGCAGGTGCCGAGGGTCCAGCATCCGGCTTTTTACGGATGCTTTGACTGGCACAGTTCGGTGCACGGACACTGGACCCTGGTAAAACTGCTCAAGGAGTTCCCGGAGATGCCCGAAGCCGGGGAGATCCGTGAAAAGCTGTCACAGAACCTGACGGCGGGAAACCTGGCCCGGGAGACCGGATTCTTCTACTCGGAAGGCAACCGGACATTTGAGCGCACCTACGGCTGGGCCTGGCTTCTGAAACTGGCGCTGGAACTCGAAACATGGGAGGATACCCTGGGACAGGAACTGGCCGCGAATATCCGGCCCCTGGCCGATTCCATGGTGAACAAATACCTGGAATTCCTGCAGGTGCTGCCCTACCCGATACGGGTGGGAGAGCACACCAACACGGCCTTCGGGCTTTCGTTTGCATGGGATTATGCGACTTACCGGGAACTCGATGACCTGACCGATATGATTGCGATGCGTGCCCTGGATTTCTATGGGGGGGACAGGGACTGCCCGCTGGACTGGGAGCCCGGAGGGTTCGATTTCCTTTCGCCCTGCCTGATGGAAGCGGACCTGATGGCCCGGATCCTGGATCACGCCGATTACCTGTCCTGGCTGGAATATTTCCTTCCCGGTATCCTGGACCCGGGAAGGATCGAACTTTCCCCAGCCGAGGTTACCGACCGCTCGGACCCGAAGATCGTGCACCTGGACGGGCTGAACTTCAGCCGGGCATGGTGCCTGTTCCACATTTCCGATAAACTCATGGGGGAATTTCCCCACCTGGACGAAATGGCCCTGAAAAACCTGGATGCATCCCTGCCGTACATTGCCAGCGGTAACTACGAGGGCGAGCACTGGCTGGCATCCTTCGCGGTGTATGCTATTTACTCCGGACAGCAGGAGCCTATCAGGTAAAACTGGCGTTGATCCTGGACTGAATTCGCTTGCGGTTCATAAGGGCGACCAGGAGTTCTTGGAGGGGACCGCGCAGGGGACCGCTCCAGCGGAAGAGCATCAGCACCCTGTGCAGCATCCGGTTGTATTGCATCACTTCGTTCATGGGCTCCGACAGGTAATGCGGATCCAGGATCATCCGGGCCACCTCCTGTCCCGAAACCAGGCTCTGGTATATCCCCTCTCCGGTCAGTCCCGAGGGCAGTCCCGCCGCCTCCCCGGCCAGGAATATGTTCCCGAAACGCATTCCCCGGTAGTCGTAGGATATCGGGTAGGATTCCAGCCGGGCTCCGCCTGTATCGATGTTCCTGTACTCGAGCCAATCTTCAAAGTTTTCAAGGAATTTCCTGTGGTCCACCCGGTCCGGGTTACAGCAGCAGCCCACCGCGATGCTGTCGCGGTGCGGAAAAATCCAGGCGTACCAGGAACGGAACCTGGCCGAATCGAGGTAGACCTCGAGTTCGGGCTCGACGCCCTTTCTCCCCAGGGTGTACTGGAACCCGATCAGTTTTTTTTGAACGGGCAGGCCGAGGTATTTCCGGACCACCGATGCATAGCCCTCGGCACCGACCAGGAAGCGGTAGCCGTATTCGCGGCCGTTCTTCAGGATAACCCTGTCCTCCCGTATTTCCGTAACCCTGCTGCTGAGCCGTACCGTGACCCCGGTATTTTCCAGCAGGCTTAACTGGTATTGGGCGAGTTCCCTGCGGTTGATGGTGAAAAGGAAGGGCTGGGGGGCCTTGGTCACGGACTTGCGCTTCCCGGAGTGAAGGACGGCCCTTGAGATCTTGTGCTCGATCACGGAATCGGGCAGGGGCAGAACCTTCATGTCCTTCATTGTGAGTCCCCCGGCACAGAGCTTGTCCCCGAGCACGGAGCTTTTATCCAGCAGCAATACGTTCAGGTCCGTGCGTGCCAGTTCATCGGCACATTTGAGTCCCGCGGGACCGCCCCCGACGATGATGACGTCAAAGTTTTCCATCCGCGGTCAGTTTGCTCACCACCCCGCTGCTTCCATCGAGCCGAACCGTCTCGCCCGTTCGGAAGAATCCCAGGGCTCCCTTGGCGTTCACCACGGCCGGTATTCCGTATTCGCGGGCCACCACGGCTCCGTGGGACAGGGGACTCCCGATCTCGGTTATGAGTCCCCCTGCAAGACTGAAATACGGGGTCCACCCGATGTCCGTATACTGGCAAACCATGATTTCTCCCGGTTCCAGGGTGTCCGCGTCCTCCAGTTTTTCTATAACCCGGACCGTCGCCTCGATCGTCCCCGCACTTACGGGGAGGCCCTGGACTGCATTCCCGTTGATCCGGGGACTGGCCTGGTTCTCCGGGATGGGTTCAGGGTACCCGTAACTAACATCCGGAAAGCGCAGCTTAAAAAATTCCGGGGAAACCGCGCGCCGTTCAGAGGCGGTTTTTTTCCATTCCGTATCACCGGAAGCGATGCATTCTCCAAGCTCTCGGTGGGTCAGGAAGAAAACCTGGTCGACATCGTCGAGCAATCCTTTTTCAACCAGCTGCTCAGCCAGCTTCAGGTAGGCCTTCTTGATGATTTGCTGTATGCCGATGGAAAGGGATTTGGTTAATTCCCGCCTGGCCACGGCCGCCCTGGCTGCGGGGAGCACCCGTTTAAGGACCAGGCGATGCATCCTGCCGAGCCCCGATAGGATCCTCTGCCGGTTCTGATTAAAGTCATGCGGGCTTTTTCCCTCGATCGCACCCGCAAGAAATCGCTTCCGGATCAGCCCGATCAATTGCCCGGGATTCTCGGACCAGCTTTTTTCGCGGAGCTCGGCTTCCCGGACGCTCCGGTGCCCGTGCCTTTCCATCAGTTCTGCGATCCTGCTGATAAGCTCACGGATCTGTTCCGGTGAGCTTTCGGAGTCATCCCCGGCCCGATGATCCGGGTGCAGGAGCCGGCCTGCTTCCTTATCGTCCAGGTTTTCGATCCACTTCATGATGACAGGGCTTTTGCCAAAATCCGCGTAAAGGGCGTCAATGGAACGGACGACATCGGCGCTTTCGACGTTCCGCAGATCGGCCATCAGGGAGGCCGCATCCCGGTAATCCCCGTTGTCCGGCCGGTCCTTACCCCGGCTGAGGATTCCCATGACGATGGACTGGTAGGTGCCGGACTGGCTGCTGGTGCAGTAATGATGGGCGTAAGCCCGGTTCAGGATGTCCAATCCCCGGTCGAGTTCCCCGTACAATTCCCCGGGATCCGGATTTTCCCGTACTGTAAACTCCGCTGCCATTTTCTGCAGTTCCTTCATTCGCCTTACGCCCGAGAACATATAGCGGACCTGTCTGATCAGGTTCCAGAACCTTATGGGGAAAGGCTTTGTTCTCACCGGGTTTTCTCCGTCCAGGGTGGTCCCCATGATGGCAAAATCCAGGTTTTCCTTTTTATTCAGCAGGACGGATCCCGTGATATCGTACATGCGGGTCATGGAAAAGAACAGGTGGTTATAGAACATCCGGAAGTACAGCCAGTCGTCCGTAAATTTCTTGAGGGCCCCCGAGGCTATGTAAAAATCCTGGAGTCCAACCTCGATGGCCCTTCCGAACACGGAATAGGTGAGGGGGGTAACGGGACCGGGCATCATCTCACCGATGTTGGCGCGGGTAAAGATCTCATCCTCGGCGAACAATCCCCCGTCCAGCTCGTTCAGGTGCACCTTTTTAATGGTGGTTACGGGCCTGGCCTGCAGCCAGTGTATGGTTCCGGAGTCATCCATGGCCCATTCCAGGTCCACCGGCCGGCGGAAGTGCTCGTGGATCTTTCTGGCCTGGCGGTAGAGCATACCGGTCTGCCTTTCATCGAGGAGGGTGCCGGGTTTAAGGATCCTGCCGTTTCGCGTCAGGAGGATCTGTTCCCCCGCGGATTTCCCGGCCAGCAGATCATCCGCCGGTCCCCCGGTAACGCTGACCAGCCACTGGTCCACCCGCCCGCTGACGGGGTTGGCCGTAAAGATCACGCCGGACCGTACTGCATTCACCATTTCCTGTATGATGACCGGGATGCGGCCGTTTCCGCCGATCTGGAAATGCTCCCGGTAGCTGCCCACACGCTCCCTGCCGCCGGACTGCATGCATTTTTCAACGGCGTGGATAATCTCTTTCTTTCCCCTGCAGTCCAGGAAGGATTCGAACTGCCCTGCAAAGGAGGCCTCGTCCCCGTCCTCGGCCAGGGCCGATGAGCGCACGGCTACGACAGCATCCTCCCTGCCTTCCGGGAAGCGCTCCAGTTCCTGTTTCCAGGAATCTTCCCGGTCCGGGATAAGAACGATACCGGCGGGAACGTTCATTCCCAGCTTCATCAGCCTTGCCAGTCCCCTGGCCTTCCCCCCGGCGTTCCGGGTATCAGCCTGCGAAAGCGGTATGATCATAGTATTTGGGATTCAGTCCAAATTCAGCCACGCCCTTGCCCGGGACACCGTCCAGGATGAAATCGCCCATTCCCTCGCGGATGAAGTATTCGCCGTCCATGGTAAAATCGAAAAAGGCAGGCATTTTTATCTGTAAATTATGGCGACCGCCGCTGCGGTCATCGAATTCAATCCTTGCAACGGATGGTATCAGCGGGTCGGATGCAAAGGATTCCATGGTGGGAAGGGGACCGAAACAGAGGAGTTCGGGTCCCCTGCTGAGGTACCCGGCCGAGAGCTGACCGAGGAAATCGTACGATATCATGCTCAGGTTGAAGGTTTCCCCGTCGTCCAGCGCCCCGCTGAGCCAGACATGCCGTTTCCAGCTTCCCCACACGCGGATCCCCCAGCTATGGTCCCGCACCGACCTCCAGTCCACCGTAACCTCCTCGCCGTCCAAACGGATGGTGCCGCTTAGCCTCCCTCCCTGCTCCAGGTGTGTCTTTTTGATCTCCTTCAGGCGGGAAAAGAAATCCCGCGTCCATTTCTCCCGGGCAACGATTGCAGCGGTTTCGGCAGGATCGGTGATGTCCTTGAAGTTTACCAGGGGACCCCTGGCCCGGAAGGTCAGATCAAGGTCCATTTCATGCGGCTTCCCCTGCCCTTGGATCTTCCCCTTGTAACTGATTTTCCAGGTCCTGCCCGGTTCGAGGCATTCGTATTTCAGTGATCCAAGCAGGAATCCCTCACCCTCTGTCATTTCCAGATCCTTCAGGGAAAAGGTTCCGTGCCCCGGCAGATGCACGGCCAGCCAGTATTCATGTCCCCGGGTCCGGAATGCCAGCCTTACGACCATGGCGGACCCGTCCTCTCCCCGGCCGAGGAAGTAGGAACTGTCGTTGAAAAGGTGCTCGTTCGGATCCCCATGCCTGGATTCCAGGTATTCCAGGGACATACCTTCCTCCGCCAGGCCGCGGCGGATAAAAGCGGCTGCCACTGCTTTTTTGAATGGGACCATGTGTGAGAACTTCAGCCGTAAATATAAGGGTTTTTTATATGCGGGGATGCCGGGCATCTGGCTTGTTTTTTGTATTTTAACACTTTGGTCAATATTCTAATCCAACAAAATAGATCACATGAAAATTCGACCGAATGCAATCCCCGTGTTCGCGGCACTTGTACTGGCTTCGCTTTGCATTGCTTCTGCACAGGATGCGAGAATTAAGATCGACCTGGACCGGGCCATCGGGGAGGTTGACAAGCTGATTTACGGGAACTTCGTTGAGCACCTCGGACGCTGCGTGTACAAAGGCATATGGGACCCCGGCTCGGACCTCTCTGACGAGGACGGCTTCCGCAAGGATGTCCTGGAAGCCGTTAAGGGTCTTAACGTAAGCATTACCCGTTACCCGGGCGGGAACTTCGTATCCAATTACCACTGGCTCGACGGGGTGGGACCCGAAGAAGAGCGGGTGCCACGCATGGAACTGGCCTGGGCAAGGCTGGAAACCAACCGGTTCGGCACCAACGAATTCATCGAGTTTGCCCGCAGGATCGGGACCGAACCCTATTTTTCCGTCAACATGGGGACCGGCACCATCGAGGAGGCACAGCGCTGGGTGGAGTACTGCAACGTGGAGGAGGGCCCTTATTATGCCGAACTGCGCAGGCAGCACGGCTACCCGGAGCCTCATAACGTGAAATACTGGAGCCTGGGTAACGAGATGGACGGATTCTGGCAGATGGGGCACCTGAATGCCGAGGATTACTGCAAAAAGGCCCGGGAGGCGGCCAAGCTGATGCGGCTGACCTCCCCGGGGATCAAGCTGATTGCAGCCGGTTCTTCGAACTACCGCCCGGATGCCGACCCGGACGAATGGAACAGCACCGTCCTGCGGGAACTCAGGGATGTGGTTGATTACATTGCATTGCACATCTACGTTGGTAACCCGTATGATAATTACTACAATTTCCTGTCGACCCCCCGGGTGCTGGAACAGCGTACCAACATCGTGCGGGGAATGATCTACGAGGAAATGCAGAAGGCAAACCGGCGGGGAAGGGACCCCATATACATTGCCTGGGATGAATACAACGTCTGGTACCGGGCCAGGGCCGGGGAATCCATGAGAGGCACGCGTGCTCTTGAGGAGCATTACAACCTCGAGGATGCGCTCGTTATCGCCGGCTTCCTGAATGCCTTCATCCGCAATGCGGACATCGTCAAGATGGCCAACATGGCACAGCTCGTAAACGTGATTGCACCCATATTCACCAGCGAGACCGGGATGTACGAGCAGACCATCTATTACCCGCTGGAACTGTTCTCGAAGCATATGCACGGAACTTCCCTGGACGTGTTCGTCGATTGTGAAACCTACGATACGGAACGCTTCTTCATCGGTCTTGGCGAATCCACCACCCGCCAGGAGGATGTGCCCTTTCTGGACGTATCGGCCACCCATAATGGAGACGAGGTCATAATCGCTGTGGTAAACCGCCACAAGGACGAGGCCATCCGAACGGACATCATCTCCCAGACAGGTGAATTCTCTGGTTCGTTCGAGGTTTTCGAGGTCAACGGACCGGGTGTGAAATCCAGCAACGATTTCGACAAAACCGAGGTGAAGACCGTGCAGAAGGAGGCGGTAAAATCCGGGGGAACATCGTTCTCTTATACTTTCCCCCCGCATTCACTGACTCTGTTGAAAGGAAAGATCGAAAACTGAGCGCAGTACATCAAGAATGATTTGGTCGATCAAAGACATGGACATTCCAACCCGTACCCCTGAAATCCCGGATCATATAATATGCATGCCGCGTCAGTGGACAGTAAAAGCAGTACTGGGTTTCCTGGCCATCTCCCTCATCTGTGCCGCATGCAGCGCACCTCAGCCCTCCAGGATAAGGGACGACGGGGCAGGGGTGATCGAATTCCGCTGCCTTCCCTTTGCACTGGATCAGGTAAGGCTGCTCGAGGGACCCTTCCTGGATGCCACCGGGCGAAATGTCCAGGTCCTGCTGAACTACGAACCCGACCGCCTGCTGACGAAGTTCCGGTCTGAAGCGGGACTCGAACCCAGGGCCGAACAGTACCACGGGTGGGAGGATGCCACCATCGCAGGTCACAGCCTGGGACACTACCTGAGCGCCTGTGCGCTGACGTATGCCTCCACGGGTGATGAGCGGTTCCTTGACCGGGCGGATTACATGGTGGACGAGCTGGCCGAATGCCAAACGGCCAACGGGAACGGTTACATCGGCGCCATCCCGGACGGGCAGCGCATCCTCGAGGAAGAGGTCGCCCGGGGCGATATACGGGCAGCCCCCTTCGACCTGAACGGGATCTGGGCGCCGTTTTATTCCATGCACAAGGTCATGGCCGGCCTTCGCGATACATACAGGCTATGCGGAAACGAGCGGGCCCTGGAAGTTGAGCGGGGACTGGCGAACTGGCTCTGCGGGATCCTGGCCGGGCTGACGGAAGAGCAGATGCAGGAGATCCTTTCTACAGAGCATGGCGGCATAAACGAAGTGCTTGCCGACCTGTATGCGGACACAGGGGACACCGCATACCTGGAACTGTCCCGGAGGTTCCACCACCGGGCCATCCTGGACCCGCTCACGCGTGGAGAGGACATCCTTAACGGCAAGCACGGCAATACCCAGATCCCGAAGCTGATCGGCCTTGCAAGGCGGTACGAACTGACCGGTGATACCTCCGACCGGAAGGCCGCCGGGTTTTTCTGGGACCGCGTCGTCAACCACCATTCATTTGTCAACGGTTCCCACGGCAACCACGAGCATTTCGGTCCCCCGGACCAACTCAGCAACAAACTCAGCAGCAACACCTCCGAATCCTGCAACGTCTACAATATGCTGAAGCTTTCGGAACACCTGTTCGAATGGGACGCTTCCCCGGAAGTGGCGGATTTCTACGAAAGGGCCCTGATCAACCACATCCTTTCCTCCCAGAACCCGGAGAACGGGCGGGTCCTGTATTTCCACTCCCTGCAGATGGGGGGGCATAAATATTACCAGGACCCATACGTGTTTACTTGCTGCGTGGGCACCGGAATGGAGAACCATTCCCAGTACGGAGGGGCCGTTTTCTACCATTCCGAAGACGAGCTATTCGTCAGCCAGTTCATTGCCGCGGAGCTTAACTGGGCGGAGCGGGGACTTGTAATCAGGCAGGTAACGGGCTTCCCGGAAGAGCAGGGAATCACCCTGGAGTTTCAGGCCGGGGAGCCGATTGAACTGAAACTCAGGATTCGCAGGCCCTTCTGGGCAACCGAGGGTTATACCGTTAGTGTGAACGGAAGGAAGATCCGGATACGGGGAAAGCCTGGATCCTTTATAACCATTCGCCGTACCTGGGAATCCGGCGACCGGGTGGAGGTGAAGATGCCGTTCAGCCCGAGGCTGGAACCCATGCCGGACAACCCGGACCGGGTGGCCATCTGCTACGGCCCCCTGGTAATGGCCGCCGATCTGGGACCCACAGATGACCCCATGGCCGGCGACCCCCTTTATGTGCCCGGATTGGTTACCACTGAACGGGACCCCCGCCGGTGGCTGGCACCGGATGAAAAAGAGGCGAATACCCTGCATACCCGGGGCGTCGGGCAGCCCATTGACGTAACCCTGAGGCCCCTTTACCGGATTCACGATCGCAACTTTACAGTTTACTTTGACCTGTACGACCGGGAGGGCTGGGAGGCACACGTTCTGGATGTTGAAACCCGGCAGGAAGAAAAGGCCAGACTTGAAGACCTGACCATCGATTACGTTGTACCCGCACCCGGCCGGGAACCACAGGACCATAATTTCCAGGCCGAGCGCCCCGGGTTTTACGAACTCAACTCGCAAAACGCGGTGGAGTCCCGTTTCGGATGGTTTTCGTGGGACCTGGCCGTTGAGAAGGAAAAACCTGCGGACCTGGTAGTCGAATACTGGGGCGGGTTCCCGGGTCCGCGCGGTTTTGACATACAGGTGGAAGGGGAAACCATAGCTTCGGAGGATTTTTCAGGGCTGGCTGAGAACGAGCACCGGGAGATAAGCTATCCCATCCCCGCAGACCTTACCGGGAAAGGGATGGTGACCGTATGTTTCGATTCGGGCGGGAACCGTTATGCAGGTCCCGTATTCAGCGTCCGCACGGTCCGAAAGGACGGGACTCCTCCCTGAAACCCCTGACTGTTAACTAAACCGGAATGATAAGAAGACCAAAAGGTTTGATAGACATAGTCATTATAGGGATAAGCATCCTGAATGCCCCCTGCATAAATGCCCAGGACACCAGCCGGTATTCTGTGCAGATGGCCGAATCCATCATGACCTGGAGACCCTCGGGTTACGGGGGATGGGATTACGTGAACGGGACCGTCCTGCGGGGATTCGAGGAGCTCTGGAGGGTCACCGGGGATGAGCGTTACTACGACTACATCCGCAAGAGCGTGGACAATGTGATCGGTGAGGACGGATCCATCAGCGGGTACAACAAGTTCGATTACAACCTCGACGAGATCAGGGAAGGAGTCCAGCTCCTCCTGCTGTACAAGCAGACGGGGGAGGAGAAATACCGGGTGGCGGCTGACCTGCTGAGGGAACAGCTCGGGGAGCAACCAAGGACCAGCAGCGGGGGTTTCTGGCACAAGCAGCGGTACCCCTGGCAGATGTGGCTGGACGGGCTCTACATGGGAAGCCCCTTTTACGCCGAGTACAGCAGCCTGTTCGGGTCGGACGCGGGACTGGACGATGTGGTCCGCCAGATCACGGAAATGGACATCCATGCCTACGATCCCGCGGCGAAGCTTTATTACCACGGCTGGGACGAGAGCCTCACCCAGGAATGGGCCGACCCGGTGACCGGGACCTCGCCCAGCTTCTGGGGAAGGGCCATAGGCTGGTATGCCATGGCCATGGTCGACGTGCTGGACCATTTACCGGCCGATCATCCCGGGAGGGACACGGTCCTCAGTATCTTCAACCGCTTCGCCGAGGGGATCGCCGGGTACCAGGATCCCGATGCGAAGGTCTGGTGGCAGGTGGTCGACCAGACGGGAAGGGATTCCAACTACCTGGAATCCTCTTCGAGTTGCATGTACGTTTATGCCCTGGCCAAGGGGGTGCGCCTGGGATACCTGGATTCTACCTACAAAGAGGTTGCCCTCAGCGGGTACCAGGGGATCCTGGACAACTTCATCGAACCCCGTGGGGACGGCACCCTGAACCTTACATCGACCTGCCGTACCGCGGGACTCGGGTACGGCCGTGACGGGTCCTACGCCTACTACACCGTGGGTGAGAGCATCGTTTCGAACGACGGGAAGGCCCTCGGTCCCTTCATCACGGCCAGCGTGGAGATCGAAATGATGGACTCCATTTACCCGCCCGGCAACCTGCGGGCAGACACCCTGCTTTTCGAGGGGCCCGTACTGTGCTGGTTCGACAATTCGCGGATAGATACCGGGTACGTCCTGGAAAGGATGATGCACCCCGAGCCGAATGATGGATCCGGGGGGCCCGGGAAGTCTTGGAAGTCCCTCGGAAGCTTCTCGCCCATCGCCTGGCTTCCGGCCGGGACCACCAGCTATACAGACACTTCCGTTGAATCAGCGGTCCGTTACAGTTACCGGGTCAGGGCATGCAACGATA
>CAZNQG010000073.1:0-17949 GCA_964575235.1 uncultured Bacteroides sp. | reverse complement strand
AGGCACAGGAGGCATCGCTGTAGATGGTAATGTCTGCCGGGGCTGTGAACGTCGGTTTAATGGTATCCAGAACCGATACGGCTGAAGCGCAAGTGGTGAAATTACCGTTTTGATCCGTAACCGTAACGGTTATATTCGGTGAACTGCCACAATCAGCACAGGTAAAAACCAACCGGCTCAGCCCGATTGTTGCTATGCCGCAGTTATCGGTGCTACCGTCATCGACATAGCTCGAATCGATGGTGAAGGATCCGGTTCCGTCTAAATAGATGGTTGTATCACGACAGACAGCCGTGGGTACCAGGTTGTCGACCAGGGTTACGGTAAAGGTGCACTGGTCGGTGTTCAGGGCTGCATCGGTTGCGGTCAGGGTTACCAGCTGGGATGTTCCGTGACCGGAAAGGACCAGGCCGGGCAGCGGGTTCTGGGTCACCGTTACGCCCGGACAGTTGTCCGTGGCGGATGCCAGGCCCGTATAATCGGTCAGGGTGAATTCACAGTTGGCATCGACATCTTCAAACTGGTTGGCCGGACACGTAATGGACGGGTTCTCCGTATCGTCAACGGTGATGTAGAAAGTGCAGGTATCCCCGTTCCCGTATGCATCGGAGGCAATGTAGGTTACCATGGTCGTGCCGACCGGGAACAGGTCTCCCGGATCATGGCTCCGGATCATGGTGAGTCCCCCGCACACGCTGCTTGCCGTAGGCTCGGTCCAGCTTACCACCGCACCGCAAATTCCGGCGGTGCTGCCAACGTTAATATCCGCGGGACAATTATTGATGGTAACCTCGCAGGGAGCAGCAGACCCGATACCATATTCGTATACCTGGGTCGTTATATCCGCACGTTGGATGAGAGTATCCATGGCATTAACGTGGATACCACGCAACTGCCAGTTGCTTGAAGCGTTAGGCCGGACAAGAACGCGTGTTGCCGTATCCAGGACAGAGGATGTGAATCCGTCTGCAACCAGTTTAATATCATAATTGCCTGTGAACAGGAATCCCCCTCCTGCCGTCAATGGCCAGTATCCCTCCGTAAAGGCACTTGATATGGTTACCCCGTTTTCCTCGAGCGGTAGTCCGGCCGAACCGGGATTCGTAGCAACAAACCTTGCTTCAAGCCATCCGCCGTTGCTGACATCATCGAAGGTCGCCGTCAGTGGGCGTTCATAGGCGGCCGTACCGACAGGGAACAACAGATCCGTTCCATCGTCCGCCGGGGTATTGGACCATCGTCTGAACCTTCCGATGATGCTTCCGCTTATGTGGCCGAGGACTCCACGCTGGCCTGTACCGGTTCCCAGGGTAAAGGTATTCGTGCCGGTAAGGCTGATGTTCCCGCCGTTCATGGAAAGTGTATCGCCAACGATGATGCTGTGGTCGATTGTCAGAGATGTGCCGCTTTCAACTATGAATTCAAAGAAATTCTGTGTGCCTCCAACATCTCTCAGAACTGATTGTGAAGTTCCTCCGTCAAAAACCACTCTCCCCTGCTGCGGCAGGAATGTACCACGCGTCTGCCAGTTACCTGCAATATTAATATCGTAATCGTTCGCAGCATCCGCATCCAGGTAAAGCGTCGTCGGTGTACCGAGGAGGGTAAAATCATTCTGGATGGTCACGTCCCCGCAAAGGGTTTTTACACCGGTTCCGGAAACGATAAGATTGTGATAGGTCAAGCCGGCTATGCATTGACCACCCGTGGCTGAATAGTTCACGGATCCCGTCTGGGGACTGAAGGTCCCAAGATTAACGATGGTCTGATCGATAACGGAAAGCGCATTGCCACCAAGCCGGAGTTCTGCACCCGCGGCAATTGATACATATCCGATGGATGCGTCCGTCGTCAGGGAAACCACATGAGTCGGCAGTATGGCTACGCTGGCATCGGCATCGGGAACGCCCAGCAACCATGTGGAAGGATCATTCCAGGGACCGGACTGTACGCTGATGTTTCTGCCTACTGCAAAAGTGAAGACATCCCCGTCGTTCAGATCGAGCCCGGATAACCTGACGAACTCGCCGAAGCGTTCGTCCATCCTGTAGATATCGATTGTGCCTGTGGTAAAATTAAAGTCTCCGTCCGTATCCACCATCAACAGGAAATTGTCATAGAACGCAGGTTTGGTTCCGAAGAAAGTCGTATCGCAAGCCAGGCGGATGGTACCGATATCACCCGTTTCACCGACCATCCATTCCCTTGCCACCCTCTGGATCGAGTCAAAGGGAACCTCGCCGGTGGTCCATGCGGAAATATCCCCGTTGTCGTGCCCGATCAGAAGGTAATCCCCGTCGTCGGTGCTGCCCGGGTTGTCAATCCGGACAATGCCCGATCCCTGGGACAGGATGTGGGAGTTTCCGTTGCTTTCCCTGCCGATTCCAAATACCTCGTAATTATGACTGCCTTGGTAATTATACCTGTCATTGCTGATGGAGACATCGTACTTTGCACCCAGATAGTTTTCGACCAGGATCTTCTGAGCCTCGTTCAGGGTGCGGTTAAAGCTCAGAAACTCCATGATCTTCCCCCCGAAATAATAGCCGTCCCCACTGGCGCTGGACCCAGTATGGAAATAAGATCCGTTGTTCATCGCCCCGAGACCGATATTCCCGCTGTGATTGTACAACTCCGCAATGCCGGTGTTCGTTCCCAGCAGATTGCCATCCGCATATCCCTTCAGCCAACCGCTGTCAGCATTGAACTCGAAGACCACGAAATGCGTTTCGTTGGCGCCGACCGGTGTATTGAATCCGCTGAAGCCCCAAGGCGTTCCGGGACCGTCACTGGCCAGGTTCCAGGCTCCCATGTAAATATTTCCACCATCTACATAAACATTCATCCCCCTGGATCCCCCGCCCTGTTCATAGATGACCTGGCGGCTGGCTACATCGGCCCCGGTCTGGAAGGCAACCATGAGCGTCTTGCGGGTATAGGGCCCCCCTGTATTGAATTCCGTTCCATTCGCGATCTCAAGCACGTCGTCTCCAGCAAAACTTACCACTGGACGATCGTTGACGTTCTGGGTAACGTTGTCGTAATATCTGGGCCTCTCCCCTCCGGAGGCGGTTGCATCGTTCCCGTTTGCCGAGGCATCCGCCCATGTTGATAAAAAGGCTCCGTCGGAATAGCCTGTGATCGCATTCGATTTCAGCCAGATCTGGTATCCGATCTCGTTGGCCACGCCTCCCGGGCCGATCCAGCCTGCCCCGTCGTCGTCGTAGATCGTGTACGTATGGTTCAGCTGTGCTCCCAGGGTCCCGTTTACAACACTGTCAAGGGTAACGACAATCGTTTCATCCGGTTCCTCTATGATATCATTGAATATGGAAAAGGTCGTACTGTCAAGGGTACCCCCTGCCGGTACGACAATGCTGCTCGGATTTATAATGGTATAATCGATACCGCCGTTTATGGCCGTTCCACCGGAAGCGGAATAGTACAGAGTGATATCCTGGCCGGAGGGAGCGTCAAGTTCCACGTAAAGCTTGACCGGGGAAAAGCTTTCGGCACCGGAAGAAGATGCATCCCTGAACTCGATCGTCGGCTGGACGTCATCATCGCTTATGGTATAGGTGAATACAATGGTATCTCCCAGGTTGGCATTTTCGGCACCGGAGAGCTCGATGATGATGGTTTCATCCGTCTCGTTCAATGCATCGTCGTTGATATCCATGGAAATATTGCCCAGCGAATCACCTGCAGCAATGCTTACGGTATCGGGGGACAGGGTATAATCCACCCCGCCACCTGTTGCGCTTCCGCCGGTAACGGCATAGGCAACCCGGGTGATGTTTGCGGTGTCCACCTCGTTGAGAACTACCTGTATCACGATGGGTGTGACGGATTCCAGGTTCGATGAATCCTGCTTTGCAAACTGGATGGTGCGGGAATTGTCGTCGTCATGGATCGTATAGGTGTGTGTGACGTTGGTCCCCAGAATATGCCCGCTGCCCGGATTGGAAAGCGTAACGACGACGGTCTCGTCGGGCTCGACCTCGGTATCGTTGATGATGGTCAGCGGAATGACTGCAGACTGGCTGTCGGCGGGGATGGTCAGTGTGCCCGGGTTCAGCACAAAGTCGAGCCCGGATACTGCCGTGCCCCCCGTGGTGGAGTAATCCACGGTCACATCGGAAGAATTACGGTAGTTCAGCCTCACCTCGAGATCAGCAGGTGTTTCATACTCAAATCCGCTTGAGCTTGCAAAAGTAAAATCGACCGCAGGTTTAACCACCCCGATGGTAAAGTACTTATCCCCAGACAGGTCAATATTGGTGGCCGCATACATATCCAATGTGGCATTGTAAGCCAGTTCGACGATTTCAGACCCGGAAGTGAAATCGGTTGTGGAGTTTGTCAGCAACAGGTATTTGGTATACCCGAAGGGCTGGGGAGCCAGTTGAGAAGGATCGAGGGCCATCCGGATGGTTCCCATGCCATTGGTTCTGTCATCTGCCCTCCATAGGCGCGACACCCGCTTGAAATTCGGATCGTTGTCCGGGACATTGGTACCCGTCCATGACGAAATATCCCCGTTGTCGTGCCCGATGATCAGGAAATCACCATTATCGAGGCTGCTCGGGTTATCAATCCGGATCATGCCCGATCCCTGTGCAACGTTGTGGGAATTGGCGCTGTCTACCTGGCCGATCCCAAATACTTCCCAGTTAAAGGCAGCGTTGTGATCGAAATAATCCTTTGTGATCGGAATGTTGTACTTGGCCCCCAAGTAATTGTTCACAAGGATGATCTGAGCCGTGTTATATACGATGTTGCTGGTAATACATTCGGAGATATTACCGATGTAATAATGATCATACCCTCCGTCAGGACCGTCGTGGAAAACAGACCCGTTGTTCATTCCCCCGAGCCCGATTTCACCGGGGTGGTTGAATAAGCGGCCCGCACCGGGCAGCACTCCGATGGTATCGCCGTTGAGCCATCCGGAAACATCACCGGATACTCCGGTAAAATTGAACTGCAACATGGCGAAATACGGAGTATTGGCAGACATGGGTGAGGTTACGGATGTGAATGCCCACGGCGTGGTGGCGCCTCCGTCATCATTGTTCTCATTCCATCCCGATATGTACAGCAGTCCACCGTCAATATAAATATTCAGTCCCCTTACCGTTCCTCCCTGCTCATAAAGCACCTGCCGGGTATTGATATCCGTACCGGTCCTGAAGGCGACAATGATGGATTTTTTATCGTACGGACCGCCGGTATTCAGGTCTGCATGATTGGCGATCCCGAGGTACTGCCCGGGTGAATCCCCGAACCGGATGACAGGCTTTCCGTTCCAGTTATCGGCTGCATTGTCCCTGTAAGTCGGCCTTGCCGCTCCCGTCTGGGTTGCGTCATGGCTGTTGCCTGAGGCGTCCTCCCAGGTGCTGACAGGATCACCGTCGGTCAGACCGGGAGCGTATGTTGAGCGCAACCATACCTTATTCTGGTTGAAGTTGGCAACACCGCCCGGCCCCAGCCAGCCCAGACCGTCGTCATCCAGGATGCTGTAGAAGTGGGAGACATTCCCTCCCAGTGTGGCGTTAACCGGGGAGGAGAGTGTCACTACGATGTTTTCCGTTGCTTCCTCGATGGCATCGTCGGTTACAGAGAACTGCAAGATGCCGGTGGTCGATCCTGCCGGAATGGTCAGGGTACCAGGGCTAAGGTCATAGTCCGTCCCGTTCACGGCCGATCCACCGGTCGCCGCATAATCCACCTCCACATCCTTGCCCGAAACCTGGGAAAGCTCCGCTTCCAGGTTAACGGTCTGGAAACTTTCCGCCCCACTGGAGCCGGTTTGTGTAAACTGTACGGTCGGAGCTGCATCGTTATCCAGGATGGTATCGGTAAAACTCGTGTTTGTTCCGAGGTTCACATCCAGGGAGCCCGTTCCCACCAGTTCGATGATCACGGTTTCATCGAATTCATCCTTACCGTCATCGTTGACCTGCATGGAGATGAAACCCTGGGTGTCCCCGGCGGGAATGGTCAGGGTATCGTCCGGGAGCGTGTAATCCTCCCCTCCTCCGGTGGCGCTTCCCCCGGTGACGGCATAGGCGATCTTGAGGTCGTTGGTCGGGTGGGCCGAGCTCAAGGTAACCTCTACGAGAACAGGAGAGGCACTTTCGTCCTGCGTACCGCCTTCCAGGGCAAAATTGGCGATCCTCGGGTTATCGTTGTCATTGATGGTGAACGTATGGATCGTATCGTTGCCTATATATCCGAAGGACGGATTTGAAAGTCTGATGATGATGGTTTCGTCGCTTTCCACAGTGGCATCATCAACGATGCTTATGTCAATCGTCCCGGAAGTCGTTCCCGCAGGAAACGTGAGGGTACCGTTCGCCAGGGTATAATCCACCCCTCCTCCTGTAGCCGTACCTCCCGTGACCGTATAATCCACATCCAGGGCCACTCCCAGTGCATAATTCAGCTGAACCTCCGGGGATGCCGGTGTAAGGCTCTCCGCCCCATTGGATGCAGGCAGTACAAATTCCACCACCGGACGGAGGATGGCCAGGGTGAGATATGCGCCATCCGGAAGGTTCACATTAGAGGCAAGGTATTCTCCCGAAACGAGGCTGAGCGGTACCTGTGTGGCGCCGGTGCTGAAGTCCCCGTCCGCATCTACCAGCAGGACCATCTGATCGTATTCTGCGGGTCGCGCGGCCAGTAGGCTTGTATCGAAACTGACGCTCACCGTGCCGGGATCACCCGAGCGGTCAACCCGCCATTCCCTGGCGATCCTCTGCATTTCAGATCCGGGTACCTCCGAAGTGGTCCAGGAGCCGGCCTGGGCCCCGTCGTGTCCGAAAAGCATATATTCCCCGTCGTCCAGGCCGCTGGCATTGCTGATCTTGAGAATGCCGGCGGACTGCGCGGCCGTATGCATGTTGCCTGCATCGACCCGACCGATACCCGCTACATTATTTGCATGCAGGGCATCGTAGGCGAACCGGTCATCCGCAACGGAGATCCCGTATTTTGACGAGAGGTAATTCTCGACGATGACCCTCTGTGCTTCGTTCAGATCGGCGTTATATACAATGATCTCGGCCATATCTCCCGACAGATACCGGGTTGAACTGAAAGCCCCTGATGTTGTGAGTCCCGCTCCCAGATAGTAGAAATCATCCGAAGTAGTGGGAATGTTGTTGGAGCCTGCACTGGACGTCTGGCCAAGGGTCACCCCGTCGATGAATCCTTCGTACTCTCCGTATCTTGCCCCGGAGAAGTTTCGGATGACACCGATCTTGAAGATGTCCGCTGTGAATCCGTCATCGAATATCCTGTTCCCGTTGTTGAAACGGACGGCCAGATTGTGCTCGATCCCGTAATGTCGGATCCTACCCGGATTGCCGCTTGCTTCCCCGATGAATAAGCCGGTATTGTCTTGATCGGCAGTTTCGGTGTTTTTCACCACCATGAAGACCGTTGCAGGTCCGGCCCCCGATATGCCCAGGGAAAGGTTGGCTCCCAGGTAATCGCCGTTCGTGCCACCGTTGTCGTCAAAGCGGATCACCGGTTTCCCGTTGAGCACCCCGGTTACATATTCGGGTTCCTGATTGACCCCCAAATGCAGCGCATTATGGTTGTTGCCCGAAACATCCCCCCAGACCAGGACATCGGTCCCACTGGTGCTGACCAGGGTATCGGCCATGAGCCAGAGCTTGTTGATGTTCTGGTCCCCCACTCCCCCGGGACCCTTATACCCGGTATAGTCGTTGTCGTTGATGGTAAAGATATGTGTGGTCTGGGCTCCAAGGACTGCATTCGCATTTACATTGGCTATCAGGAGGTCGATGGTTTCCTCCGTCTCAATCTCCGTATCGTCGACGATATCTATGCTTATATAATATATGGAATCCCCGGGATCGATCTGGAGGCTGCCATCGGCCAGGGTGTAATCCACGCCTCCGCCGGTAGCGGTTCCGCCGGTGACAAAATAGTCGGCCGTTACGGCCAAACCGGAAGGGGCGGACAGGGCAACCGCTTTCAAAGCAGGCGTTGATCCTTCCGACCCATTCGAATTGGCAATGACAAATGCGAGTTCCGGTTTGGGATCGTTATCAAGGATCGTATAGGTATGCACCTGATTGCTCCCAAGATTTGCATTGACCGGGTTGGACAGGGTTACCACAACGGTCTCATCCAGTTCATAAAGGGCATCGTCAAGAATGTCAAGCTGTATGGTGGTGGAAATCTGGTTTGCGGGAACCGTCGCCGTGCCGTCGGCCAGGATATAGTCGGTTCCGCTGGCCGCTGTACCCCCCGTGGCTGAATAATCAACGCTTGTGGGATTGACCGGATCCAATACGCTCAATTTCACGGTCAGGAATACCGTTGCAACATTTTCATCCCCAGAGGATGAGCTGATGGTGAAATCGATCAGTCGTGCCGCATCATTGTCATTAATGGTATAGGTATGGACCGAATCTGTTCCCAGGGTAATCCCGGATGTGGGTTCGGACAGTTTCAGGACGATGGTTTCATCCGGTTCCGGATCCGGATCATCCGTTATACTTATGGGTATCGATACGCTTGTATCCCCGGCAGGAATGGAGGCTATGCTGTCCGCGATGCTGAAATCGGCTCCCAGTCCGGCAGTACCGGATGCCGTATCGGCAAGGTATTTTACGGATACGTCTGTCGAGAGCGGGTAATTCAGTGATACTCCGATCTGCACCGGGCTTGTGGATTCGTCCCCATAGGAGGATACCAGAGTGAACCGGATCACCGGTCTCAGGATCCCGAACGTTACGTACTGGCCATCGGAAATATCGATCCCGTATGCTGCATACCCTTCTGCTGTTTTCTGGAGGGGGACCTGGCTGGCACCGCTGCTGAAATCATCATCTGCATTAAGATACAGGACATATTGATTGTATCCGGAGGGTTTCCCCGGTAGAAGGGTCGTATCAAGCAGGATGGTAACCGTCCCGACATCCCCGGTTTCGTCAAGTCTCCATTCGCGGGCAATGCGGCGGATGGAATCCCCCGGGGTTTCAGCGGTCGTCCAGGCGGATGCATTCCCGTCATCATGACCGAAGAGCAAATATTCACCGTCTCCCAGGTCGCCGGCATTGCTTATCCTGAACATTCCTGCGGATTGAGCCGCCGTATGAAGGTTATTCAGGTCCACCCTTCCGATCCCTGCCACATCATGGCCATGGACGGCATCGTACGAGTAACGGTCGTTGGCAATGCTGATGTCGGTATGGTACCTGGCCGCCAGGTAGTTTTCGACGATGATGCGCTGCGCCTGGTTCAACTCGTAATTATAGGAGATGACCTCCGCAAGGTCACCGGTAAGGAAGCGGTTTGCAGAGAAGGTGGTACCCGTGCCCAGTCCCGCCCCGATGAAAAACAGGTCATCGCTGGTATTCGGGACACTGGTGGGACTCGAGCTGGATGTCTGAGCCCTCTGCACACCGTCCAGGTAGAAATCATACTGCCCATACTGAGCACCTGCCGTATTGATCCAGGTTCCGAGTCCCCAGGTTCCGACCGGGAATCCCGCGTCGAAGATCCGGTTGCCGTTATTGAACCGGATCGTTGCACTGGCTTCCAGTCCATAATGCCTGACCGTGCCGCCGGTCCCGGGTGACTGCCCGATAAACAGGCCCGAATGCTGGTCCGATTCCGCATTCCTGGCAATGATAAAAACCGTGGACGGGCCGGACCCTGTAATTCCCAGCGACACATTATTCCCCAGGTATTGCTGGGATGCATCGTCAAACCGTACGACCGGATACCCGTTGATCTGGCCGGTAATGAAAAGGGGCTCCTGACCGGGCGTAAGGTTGATGGCATGGTTCTGATGGCCGGAAGTATCCGTCCAGCTTGTAACGGGATCGTTGTCTGCAAGAACCAGGTCGCCGGATCTCAGCCACAGGTGGTTAATGCTGGTATCCCCGACACCTCCCGGACCGGTGAACCCGTCGTTATCATTGTCACTGATCGTAAAGGTATGTTGAAGCAGGGATCCCGGTTCGGCTGCGGAAGAGGTACTGTCGATGTCGATGATTACGGTCTCTTCCGGCTCAATGTCACTATCCTCATTAACGGTTATCACGATATCGGCTGTCAGGTTACCTGCGGTGATGGTCAGAGGGCTGGCGGAAATGGTATAGTCGTCCGCAGGTCCCTCGATCGCCGTGCCGCCCGTAACGGTAAAGTATACCAGCAGGTCTGTCCCGAGTATTTTTGAAAGAGCGACTTCCACATTTGCGGTCCCGGCTGATTCGGAGGCCGAGGAAACGGAAGTACTGAATCCGGCGGTCGGAGTCCTGATACCGATGGTCAGGTAATCCCCGTCATTGATATCAAGCAGTTCATAGACATATTCACCCCCGCTGAGCGAAAGGGGAAGTATAACGGCGCCCGTGGTGAAGTCGCCGTCCGCATCGACAAGGAGATAATATCCTTCGTGACCGTCAGGTAGTGCCTGCAACAGGCTGGTATCGATCATGACGTCCAGGTCCCCCGCGTCGCCGGTTTCATCAAACTGCCATTCACGCTGCAAGCGCTTGATCGAATCGGCCGGTACGTTCACGGATGTCCATCCAAGAGATCCGTTATCATGCCCGAACAACAGGTATTCCCCGTCACCCAGGCCGGTTGCATTGCCCACTTTCAGTATCCGCGCGGATTGCGAAACCAGATGCTGGTTGTCCGGGTCCGTGCGACCGATGCCTGCCAGGTCAACTCCGTGTGTGCCCTGGTAGGCATAGTAATCCACTCCTTCGCTGGCAATATCCAGGTTGTATTTTGCGGCCAGGTAGTTCTCGACGATGACACGCCGTGCATCGTTCAGCGTGGAACTGAATACGATGATTTCAGCAATATCCCCGCCGTACTGATGTTCTCCGATGGGGAACTGTTTCACCAGGGAACCGATCACCTGGTTGCTGAGCTGCTGGGTCACCTCGAATTCAACGGCTACGATCTGGAACTGGTCATAGCTCCATTGCTTGGAATTATCATTGGAAACAAAACCGGGCGGTTCGTAGGCATCCCCGAGTATCCCGTACCTGGCAAGGGAACTCCCGTTGCCGTCAAAGCTCCATCCCCTCAGGTTTGCGGGCCTGGGATCCACGGCGATCTGGACGGCTTCCGAATAATTTCCCCATAATTGTCCCAGGTCATTCCCATTCTGCAATACCGAGCTTACCCTGTAGACCACAAACACCGTCCTGGCCGAATAGCTCATGCTGTCTTCCAGGTACTGGTTTGATGGGGGACCGCTGAACCTGACCACGGGCAGACCGTTGATTTCTCCGGTTTCGTAGGTAGGCCGGTAACTGGCGTTGGACTGGGAAGCATGGTGCCCGTTCCCGCTCGTATCCCTCCAGGCGATATTCAGAGGATCGCCGTCCGCCAGTCCCGTGATATAGTTGGCAGCCAGCCACAGTTCGTTCACCAGGCTGTCACCGACGCCTCCGGGGCCCGTGTATCCGAAATCCGCATCGTTGTCCAGAATGGAATAGGTATGAACCGTTTCCGTACCCAGGGTTCCGTTGACCGGGGGATCCTGCAACGTGATGATGACCGTTTCGACCGGTTCGGGAATACCGTCGTCCGTCACCGTAAATACGATGTTCCCGCTCAAATCACCCGCCGGAATGACCAAAGTCCCGTCGTTCAGGTCGTGGTCCCCGTCAATGGTGGATGTTCCGGTGACGACATAGTCGACGCTCACATCCATGGAGGATACGGCGGAAAGTTCGACAGGTATGCTTACGGGTGTTTCGGATTCATCTCCCTCCGATCCCGCCGATAAGAACTGGACCAGGGGAGAGTTGTCGTTGTCCACAATAGTATAGGTAAATACGATCGGCAGGGAATCGGAAAGGCTGCTGTTGGTCGGATTGAACAGGCTGATTACGATGGTCTCATCCGTTTCGTTCAGGGCATCCTCCACGATGCTGATCGGGAAGGTGTTGGAAATGGTAAACGGTGGGATGACCAGGGTATCTGCGGCCAGGGTGTAATCCACACCTCCGCCTGTTGCGCTCCCCCCGGTGACCTTGTATTCCACCGTCGTAGGGTTGGAACTGAATTCCGACGGTGTGATCTGCACGGTGACCGATACCGGGCTTGTCCCTTCTCCCCCGTTGTTGCCGGCAAGGGAGAAATAAATCTTCCTGGGGTTGTCGTCATCATGGATGGTCCAGGTCATCAGGGTATCGCTGCCGATCTCGATCCCCGCTGAAGGATTGGTCAGCGTAAGGGTGAACTCCTCGTCATCCTCCACGAGAATATCATCCGAAACGAGAACGGAATCGGTGATACTGGTGGTCCCTGCGGATACAGTGTCAGTAACGGCAGGTGAGACGGAGGTGTAATCTCCCGGTGCAACGGCTGTCCCGTCCGTGGTATAGAAGTCCACCGTCACATCACCGAGCGGGACATAGTTCAGAACGATGGTAAAAACAGCATTGTCAAATTCAAAGCCGCCTTGCTCGGCATACTGGAATTCAATGCTCGGGATAAGGATTCCGATGCTCACATGGTCACCGGAAGAGATATCGATATTGTTTACCTCGAAAAATTCGTCCGTTCCTGGCGAACTCATTTCATAAACCTGGGCCCCGTCCGAAAAATCCCCGTCCGCATCTACCAGCAGCACAAACCTGGAATAACCTGCAGGCCTTGCCGGCAGGAGGCTGGTATCCACGGTAAAGGTAAGGCTCCCCAGGTCCCCGGTTTCTTCCAGGATCCATTCCCTTGGTATGCGCCGGATATGGTAACCCCCGTCCGGGGTTTCGGCAGAGGTCCAGGATCCTGCGCTTCCCCCGTCATGAGCGAAAAACAGGTATTCCTGATCCGAATCCAGGCCGGAAGGATTCGATATGCCCAGCATATGCGACGAAAAGGAGGAGGTATGGGTGTTGGACACATCCTCCCGCCCGATCCCTGCAAGGCCATAGGGATGGCTTGCTTCGTTCGAATAATAATCGTTCCCGCTGGCGGCAATGCTTTTATTGTATTTCGAGGAGAGATAGTTTTCAACGATGATGCGCTGGGCGCTTGTTAAAATGGTATCGTAAACGATCACCTCAGCGATCTGTCCCCCGTACTGGTGAGTCCCCACAGCGAAAGACGGGATCAGGGAGCCCAGTACCTGCCTGGTCATGGGTTTATCCGCCGTGAATTCGGCAGTGATCAAATCCCACCGGCCGTAAGCCCAGGGTATGGCATTGCTGTTGGAAAAGGGTCCGGCGTATGTTTCCGAGTTCAGCGCATAATAAGCCTGGGTGACGTCCAACGGGGTCCCGTCAAAGCTGAAACCCTTGAAATTTCCTACCCTCGGGTCCATGGCAATGTGAACCCCCTGCGAATATATTCCCCAGGCCTGCCCGAGTTCGTTCGCATCCTGCAGGAGGGAATCCACCCTGTAAAGGATGAATACGGTTCTCGCGGTATACGATACAGCATCGTCCAGGTAATCGTCAATCCCGTCAAACTGTACCGCGGGCAAACCGTTAATGGCATTCTGAGCAAATACGGGACGGTAACCCGGAACGGACTGGGAGGCATGGTTTTGATTCCCGGAAGTGTCGGGCCAGGGTACGCTCAATGGGGCTAAGTGCGACAAGCCCTGGATATCGTCCGCACGAAGCCATAATACATTCTGGGATGCATCGCCCACGCCACCCGGTCCGTACTGGGCATATGAAGCAAGGTTGATCGAACCGATAACAAGGACCAGGAATACATACAACCCCCGATGGAGGATACCATCTGAGATTTTGAGACGGAACAAACCGGAACGTAATAATATACTGCGAGTCAGATTTCCCCTCTTCAACGGCATTTAACGGCTATTAAGTTCATCTTTCATGCATCAATCCCATCTATATCCAAAATGGATTGTATTCACTAAGACTCAAAACAGTTATTTTTGGTTGCTGCTGATAATAGCTTGTTCGTCAAGAATAACAGGCCTTTCATCAAAAATTACTAAAAATCCAGCATCCCTTGGCGAACGGCGGCTAAATATAGCAAATAACATCATATTTCCTATAATTTCAGGCAGATACGGATTCCAGTTTTCAACAATTGTATTCCTGTGGACAAGGAAGATTGTCGTAAAAATCTGTAATACTGCGAGATAGATACTATTTGAAATAATTCCAAATAATTGAAGGAAGGCTACAAGTAGTTGATAGTAAAATCCTTACAGCCAACAGCAAGTAAAACCGGGACCAGATTTAATATATTATATTGAAGCGGACCGGGATACATACGTTGCGGGTTGGTTTTCGTGTAATCCCGTTTCCGGCTGAGATGCTAAAGATTCTTGACCTCCGCAACGAGCTTCTGGAGGGAGTCCTTGGCGTTTCCGAAGAACATACGGGTGTTGTCGGCATAGAAGAGGAAGTTCTCGATGGCAGCATAGCCCTTGCCCATGCCCCTTTTCATGACGATCACGTTCTTTGCTTCGTGGACCTTGATGATGGGCATACCGTAGATGGGACTGGAAGGATCGTCGAGCGCTGCGGGATTGACCACATCGTTGGCCCCGATCACAACGGCCACGTCTGTATTGGGCATTTCCGGATTGATGTCGTCCATTTCCACCAGCTTGTCGTAGGGCACCTCGGCTTCAGCAAGGAGCACGTTCATGTGCCCGGGCATCCTTCCGGCAACCGGGTGGATCGCGAATTTCACCTCGACGCCCTTTTCCTCCAGCAGTTTGGCCAGGTCGTTGCAGACATGCTGGGCCTGCGCCACGGCCAGCCCGTATCCCGGCACGATCACCACCTTTTGTGAGTAACTCAGCAGTACAGCGGCATCGCTTGCCGAGATCTCCCTGATCACACCTTTTTCACGGTCGACGGCCGTGCCACCACCTCCGAAGGCTCCGATGATGACGTTCAGAAGCGAGCGGTTCATGGCCCTGCACATCAGCACGGTGAGGATGGTCCCTGCCGAACCCACGAAAATCCCTCCGAGGATCATGGCCTGGTTCTTATAGATGAAGCCGGCCATGGCAGCGGCGATCCCGGTAAATGAGTTCAGCAGGGAGATTACTACCGGCATGTCGGCCCCGCCGATGGGCATGACAAAGGTGATCCCGTAAACCAGCGCGATGGCGAGCAGCACATACACCAGCACCTGCCGGGTCCCGAAGGAGGCTCCTCCAGCGATGATATAAACGACAAGTGCCACGACGGCCAGGAGCATGAACAGGTTCAGGTACTTCATAAAGCCTGCGAAGATATCCCCCACCTTCCCGTCCAGCTTGCCGTAAGCGATCATGCTGCCGCTGAAGGCGATGCTGCCGATCACCAGCCCCAGCAGCGTCACCAGGGTGGATTCGTTCTCGGGGTTCGAGAATTCGATCAGGGCCACCAGCGCGGATGCCGCACCCCCGGTTGCATTGAAAAAGGAAACCAGCTGCGGCATGGCGGTCATTTTGACCTTCCGTGCCACAACCGCGCCCAGGACGGAACCGATCGCGATTACAACCAGTATGATCAGGATATTGAGCGGCTGTATGCCCTGTCCACCCCCGTCCCCGTGAAACACCAGGGTGGTAACGATGGCGAGCAGCATTCCGGCAGCCGCCCACAAATTCCCTTTCCGGGCCGTATCGGGATGGCTGAGAAGTTTCAGTCCAACCACAAACAGCACAGCGGCCAGCAGGTAGGAGAATTCCAGGATAACGTCCCCCGCAGTAACTCCGAGATTACTTAAAACCGTATCCATCTTTCCCTTATTTTTTCTTCTTCCTGAACATTTCAAGCATGCGGTCCGTTACCACGAATCCCCCCGTCACGTTCAGGGTCCCGAAAAGGATCGCAAAAATTCCCAGTATAAGGTTCAGGTTCAGGGTGCTGGTATCGGCGTGTCCCACCAGGATGATCCCCCCGATGATGATCACACCGCTGATGGCGTTGGCACCGGACATCAGGGGCGTATGCAGGACGGATGGAACATTGGATATGACCTCGAATCCCAGGAAAATGGTCAGGACAATGATGAATATTGCCTCCTTGTTGTCATAGAAGAATACCAATGCGTTTTCCATGTTTTGCAGTTACTGGTTTTCGAAATTTATAACCTCATGGACCCGTTCGTTCAAGACCTCCCCCCGGTGCGTGATGCAGGTGCTTCTCAGGATGTCGTCTTCGAGATCCAGGTTCAGTTTTCCTTCATCGTCGATGAACAGGTTGAGGAAGTTCGTGAAGTTGACTCCCAGCATTTTGCTGGCATCTGCGGGCATTCTGGATGGGAAGTTCGAGTTCCCGATGATCCGGACCTGCCTGTGGATGATCGTCTCATCCTTTTTCGTCAGTTCGCAGTTGCCGCCGGAGCCGGCCGCCATATCGATGATGACGGAGCCCGGTTTCATGGTCTCGACGGTTTCTTTTGTGATCAGGATGGGAGCCTTCTTACCCGGTATCTGGGCCGTCGTGATCACCACATTCGCTTTTACGACATGGTCGTGGATCAGCTGCTGCTGTTTCTTTTTGTATTCCTCGGTTTGTTCCACCGCATAGCCTCCAGCGGAGGCGTCGTCCCTGGCCCCTTCCACTTCGATAAAATTCCCGCCGAGGCTCTGGACTTCTTCCTTAACGGCCGAGCGGACGTCGAACACCTCCACAACGGCTCCCAGCTTTTTAGCCGTGGCCAGTGCCTGCAGCCCGGCAACTCCGGCTCCCAGGATCAGAACCCTGGAGGGTTTGATGGTGCCCGAGGCGGACATGAACATGGGGAAAAAGTTGGGAAGCTTGCTGGCAGCCACCAGGACGGCCTTATAGCCGGCAATGGTGGCCATGGAGGAGAGGATGTCCACAGCCTGCGCCCGTGTGGAACGGGGAACCATATCCAGGCTGAAGCTGGTTACGCCGGATTCTGCCAGTTCCCTTACGAGTTTGGTGTTTACCAGTGGATTCAGGATGGAAACCAGGATCTTTCCGCCCGTAATTTCACCTGCCCCGGGAGGATTGATCTTCAGGATCACATCCGATTCCCGCAGGATGTACTCCCGGGTCTGGATCTGCGCACCGGCATCCACGTATTCCTCGTTGCTGGCGCAGGATGACGTGCCGGCATCCGATTCAATCAGCACGCTTACACCTTTCTTAAGAAGAATGGTAACATTCTCCGGGAGCAGGGCTACCCGGTTTTCCCTGCCGCCTTCCCTCAGGACTCCGATCGTCATGCGAATTGTTTATTTGGAACCATTCTTATTAAGGCGCCAAATTTATAAATAATAATCCAAACCACGAGGACAAACGGCCTGTAATTGATAATGAATTGATTCAAAATAATTTAAAAGGCTTCGCATTCAATCTCCTGTTGATGCAATATACGATGGACTGGTTTAGAATCGTTATAAATACCGTTGGCCCGGGCACTATTCCCGTCAAACCTGTATGGTTTTTTTATAATTTTATTAGACGTCATATCGAAGTATTGCAAAGGGGGGAATTCGCACACGGACTCTGTTTCATTCTCAATTCGTTTCTCAGGTTTTCGGGACTTTCAATTTGGTTTGCACAGGTTTAGATTTCTCAATTCCGGGTTTCGCAGGGGATTCAGTTTCAGTTTTTCAAACGTCAGTTTTCAAAAATGGCCGGTTCCATTGCTTCCATCATCAGCAGATACCCTCCCGGGGAAAAAGGCAACCTCATCGCCATCCTCCAGGACGTCCAGAAGAAAGAAGGCTACATCACCCACGAATCGGTTGATAGAATCGCCGGACATCTCCGGATTTCCAGGAGCCGGATCTTCGGGGTGGCCTCCTTTTATGCACAATTTAAATTCAATCCGCCGGGGAGAAATTCGATCAAGATATGCCTGGGTACAGCCTGTCATATGCAGGGGGCGGATTTCCTGCTCAGCGCCCTGAAAGCCGAAATCGGGATTTCACCCAACGAGACGACAGAGGACCGGAAATTCGACCTGGAGCGGGTGGCC
>CAZNQG010000072.1:0-18035 GCA_964575235.1 uncultured Bacteroides sp. | reverse complement strand
TGACAGAGATAGAGTATTGCCTGGATCCGGAAGCATGGGAGAAAACGAAAAAACATTTCTCAAAATTCCTGGGTCTTTAGTTTTTTTTTAAAATTTATTTCGTATTTTTACGAAATACAAAATAAATGGAATTTGGAAATGCAAAAGGAAATAAAGAAAATGGTCCGTGAAAAATACGCCGGCATTGCTCTTCAGCGTGAAAAGAACACAGGTTCATGCGGCTGCGGATGCAGTGATTTAACGGACTATTCGTTCATGTCGGATGATTACAGCCGGGTAAAGGGCTATGAGCCGGAAGCTGACCTGGGACTCGGATGCGGTTTGCCGACACAGTATGCATTCATCCGCCCGGGTGATACGGTAGTGGATATGGGATCAGGGGCAGGAAATGACTGTTTTATCGCCGCCCGGGAAACGGGTCCGGACGGAAGGGTGATCGGCATCGATATGACGCCGGAAATGGTTGAGAGGGCAAAGAAAAATGCCGGGAAACTCGGGTTCGGGAACGTTGAGTTCTGCCTGGGGGAGATCGAAGACACCCCGCTTGAGGATAACTCAGCCGACGTAGTGGTCAGTAATTGTGTCTTTAACCTGGCTCCCGACAAATCCGCCGCCTTCAGGGAAACCTTCAGGATCCTGAGACCGGGGGGACACCTGAGTATATCGGACATCGTAATCGACGGCTTCCTGCCGGAACCACTCCTGAAAGAGGCCGAGATGTATGCAGGATGCGTTGCAGGCGCACTTAAGGCGGAGGATTACCTGGAGATCGTAAGTCAAACGGGGTTCATCCATGTAACGGTCATGAATAAACGAAAAATAAACCTGCCCCGGGAATTAACCGGTATATATGGTATCACAGAAGAACTGAGCAGGCCGGAAGGCACCGGGATATACAGCATAACGGTCTTTGCCAAGAAACCGTATTCCTGAACCGGACCCCAGGGCCGGGTATATGCGTCCCGATGCCTTTCCGCAAGGCCGTGCGCAACCATTCTTTGATCCGGATCGTACAGGAATTGTTACCGGTTTTTCCGGCGGGCCGGAAAAGGCGATCCCATACTGAATGATGCCCGGAGCACTGCTTCCGGTGATCCAAATCACCTTTTCCTTTAATTCATATCATTGACGCTGCCGCCCAGACGTTCTCCCGTTTTGTAACTTGCTTTAGCAAGCACAAGGAATTCCCTTGAAAAAAGATTTTTATATTATCAAATGCCTCAGGGAGATACACAGGCTTAACCAGTCCCTGCTTCTGGAACAACAGCACCGCGGCATCCTGCTGATCCTGAATACGCCGGGTTCGATGGAACATTTCATGGTCCATACCGATCCCGTCAAAATACAGGGTATTTTCGATTCTCTTCTGGATCATCTGGTCAAACGGAAGAATAAGGGTAACATTGAATTCGGTTACAAGCTCGGCAGGGATGACCAGTTGTCATTTTACGTGAAGGATCCGCTGCCCGCATCCACAACCTTTGATTGGACGGAAAAGGAATACGATGCGGAAGCCGACCTGGTTGCGGAAATATCGGAGAGCCTGCAAGAACTGGGAGGCCGGATATGGATCGAAAACAGGCCCGATGCATGCAGGACGTTCTGGTTCACGATGGACATCCGTCCCCCTCAGCGTTACAGGAAGAAGGATGATGCCATCAAAAAGGTCCTCACTCATCCCGACTGGAAGAACCGGACGATCCTCATCGTGGACGATGTATCCACCAACCTTATGCTGATCGAAAACTCCCTTCTCCCCACGAACGCCCGCATCCTTGGTGTGGACAACGGCCTGAAAGCGGTAAACGCCGTAAAGAAGGATAATACCATCGATGTTGTCTTAATGGATGTTAGAATGCCCGTCCTGGACGGTTACGAAGCCACACGCAGGATTAAAAACATCAAACCCTGGCTTCCCGTCATCGCCATCAGCGCTTACCCCGAATCGGTAGAGACCGAAAAGTGGAAACGCGCTGGCTGCGATGCCTTCCTTGAAAAACCCCTGAATGTAAACGACTTGCTCAATACCGTGAGCATTCTCTTCGAGAACGTATCCATGCATGCCTAAGGGCAAATACAATTATTTTTTTAATTCAAAATAATGTGTACTTTTGCATGCCCAATTAAGGAATAGAATGGCACATCATTTATCAGCAAAGAAAAGAATCAGGCAGAGCGAAGAGCGCAGGGTGAATAACCGGTATTATGCACGGTCGGCAAGAAATGCCATTAATAAGCTCCGGAACACGAAGGAAAAGAAGGCCGCTACCGAAATGCTTCCGGAAGTATCGTCCATGCTGGACAGGCTTGCCAAGAAAAACATCATTCACAAGAACAAGGCTGCCAATCTCAAATCCAGCCTGACGCAATACGTCAACAATCTTTAATATATTTTCAACAGTGGATAAACCCTCTTCATTTCGAAGGGGGTTTTTTGTTGCCGGTTCGATATCGGGAGGAATGCGTCATAAAGGGGAAACGGTTACGTTGAACGCATACAGAACAAGCTGCATCAAGGACTGGGCCATGGAGGACCGGCCAAGGGAAAAGCTGCTTTCAAAGGGAATCACATCCCTGAGCAACGCTGAACTCCTGGCTATATTGATCCGAAGCGGTGGCCCCGAACATTCTGCGGTTGACCTTGCACGGCAGATATTGAAACAGGCAGACAACAATTTACAGGAACTTGGAAAAAGGAGCATCAGCGACCTGATTAAACACAACGGCATGGGGCCGGTCAAGGCCATTACCATCGTTGCCGCCCTGGAACTGGGGAGAAGACGTAAAAGTTCGGAACTCGAGAAAAAAATTCGGATCTCCGGCAGCCGGGATGTATATGAATTGTTCCATCCCCTGATCGGCGATAACCCCCACGAAGAGTTCTGGGTGCTGCTGCTCAACCGGTCAAACCGGGTGATCGACCACATCCGGATCAGCCAGGGCGGGATTTCCGGGACCGTCATTGACGTAAGGCTGATTCTTAAGAATGCGTTGGACCGGCTTGCTTCCGCACTGATCCTCTGCCATAACCATCCTTCCGGCAACCTGAAGCCAAGCGATGCGGACATCAAGATCACATCCAAAATAGGGGATGCCAGCCGAACCATGGATATCCAGTTGCTGGACCACCTCATAATTGCGGATAATTCCTATTTTAGCTTTTCTGACGAAGGGATGATTTGAAACCATTGATCCATATCCCGGATCCGGAAAAGGCTTCCGGTTTCTATGATGCATGCGTTAACACTTCCCCAAACGGATTAATCTATGCGTTTTCTTGGTATCTTGACATTGTCTGTCCGGACTGGGAAATCCTTTCGACGGATGACCATACGACCGTGATGCCCCTGCCCGTAAGCAAGTCCCTCGGCCGTAAGATCATCCGGCAGCCGGGATATGCCTGGCAGCTCGGAATCTTTTCAACCCGTATCCCGTCTCCGGAGGTGGTACAGCACTTTCTGCGTTCAATCCCCCCATCCTACCGCCTTAGATCCCTCTGCCTCAACAAGTTCAATGTCGTCCCATCCAGGGGTGTCCGCAGTTTGAATTCAGCAGAGCTAGACCTGATCCGGCCTTTTGCAATGATCCGCAGCGGATACGGACCATCCATGCAACAAAGCCTGGAACTGTCGCGGGAACATTCGCTCAGTTTCATGGACCACATTTCGGTACAGGACATGTTGATGTTTGCATACCGGCTTGACCGGTTTAACCGGCGCAGGCTGAAACCAAGCGACATTTCGATGCTCCGGCTGATTGCTACGAATGCGATCCGTTTCAGGGCTGGACAAATCTGTGCAGCATACGATTCACACAACAACCTATGCGCAACGGTTACCTTTCTGGTCCACAAAGGCAGGGCTGAGATTCTTCACGCAGCCGCAAGCGGGGATGGATTATCTTCGGGCGCTATCGAATACATTATAGACCGGTTCATCGAACTGCATGCGGAACAGAACCTGATACTGTGCATAGACAATCCCTTAGAAACCAGGCTGATGGATATCCTGAAAAGCTGCGGTTCCGGGATCTCGGTCTTCCCGTGTGTCAGGCATAAGGGCCGTTAGAGCCTTCGGTATTCACCATGCGGCGGACTTCCGAATGATCCGGACATTTCTCCAGGATCTCAGAAACGGTCAGGTTTAAAACGGGATGCCTGAGATGGGGCAGGATCTCGGCCAGGGGAAGAAGCACAAACCTCCGATCCGGCATCCCGGGGTGAGGGATCGTCATCCGGCGGGTTTTCACCACCAGGTCATCGAAGAGCAGAATATCCACATCGATGATCCGGTCCCGGTAACCGGTCCCATCCCGCTCCCTGCCCATCGTCCTTTCGATCTTCAGGATCCGATCCATGCATTCTTCAGGGGTCAATTCCGTTTCAACCTCCAGGCACTGGTTGTAGAACGGATTTTTACTACGGTATCCCCAGGCATCGGATTCATAAATCGAGGAGGCCCGCCGTACACACCCGATCCGTTCCGAGATCTTCGAAATTACGGATTCCAGGTTCTTTTGCCGCGGACCCAGGTTGCTTCCGGTAGATACGATCAGCCTATGCATTTCATTGTACCCCGGCCGGCAATTTCAGCATTTTTTTTATATATCTTTGACTTCACGCCCCATTTTGTAGAATGCCATGAAAAATTTCCTGAAATACACCCTGGCCACCATCACCGGGATCTTCCTTAGCACCCTGGTTTTTATTCTTCTGCTGATCATCATGATCGCTGCATCGTCCTCGGAAAAGCCCGTTGAGACAAAACCCAACACCCTGCTTTACATTACCCTGGGTGAGCGGATCGTAGAGCGCTCTGTGGAAAGCCCGCTTGACTTCATTCCCACTGGCCTTCCGGCGGTACGTGAGATGGGACTGAACCAAGTTATAGAAAACATCCATAAAGCAAAGAGCGATGACAACGTCCCGGGAATATACATGGAGCTTACCACCCTGAACGGGGGACTGGCCACCACCGAAGAGATCCGAAACGCCCTGCTTGACTTCAGGGAATCCGGCAAATACATCGTAGCCTATGCCGACCTTTACACTCAAAAAACCTATTATCTGGCTTCCGTTGCCGACAGTCTGTATATGAATCCGGAAGGAAATTTCTTTTTTACCGGCCTCGGATCGCAGATCCTTTTTTACAAGGGCGCGCTTGACAAACTCGGTATCGAGGCACAGGTGATACATCACGGAGATTACAAAAGCTTCGGTGAACCTTACACGAAAGACCGTATGAGTCCCGAGAACCGGGAACAGGTCACGGCCCTGGTTCAGTCCATCTGGAAGCACCTGCTGGAGGACATCGGGAGGGAGCGCGGGCTTGAACCGGATTTGCTGAACGGCCTGGCGGATAACCTTTCGGTTTATTCGGCCCGTACTGCCCGCGAAAACGGTATGGTGGACAGGCTGCTCTATAAGGACCAGGTGATCGACATGCTGAAGGAACTGACGGGGACAGAGGAGCACAAGGACCTCAGGGTGATCTCCCTGCGCAAGTATACGAAAGTCCCCGAAAAAAGGGACTACAAGGGATTTACCAAAGACAAGGTGGCCGTAATCTTTGCCCACGGGGATATCCTGCTGGGAAACACCGGGGAGGGTTCCATTGCTTCGGAGAGGATCTCCAAGGCCATCCGGAAGGCACGAAGGGACAGCACGGTAAAAGCCATTGTTCTCCGCGTGAATTCGGGAGGCGGAGGGGCCCTTCCTTCGGATGTGATCTGGAGGGAAGCGGACCTGGCTGCCAGGACCAAACCCCTGGTGGCATCCATGGGGGATGTTGCTGCTTCGGGAGGATATTACATCCTGTCCCCGGCCGATACCATCCTGGCCCATCCGAGCACCGTTACCGGCTCCATCGGGGTAGTGGCCGTCATTCCGAATTTTCAGACCTTCATGAATAAAAAACTGGGAATAACCGTGGATGTTGCAAAAACCAATCCGCATGCGGATGTGGGAACACCCTTCAGGGCGCTTACGCCCGATGAAAAAACGATTCTCCAGGACATGGTCGAAGAAACCTATGACTCCTTCGTAAGCCGGGTTTCGGCCGGAAGGGAAATGAGTCTTGAGGATGTCAATGCAGTCGGCGGAGGACGCGTCTGGAGCGGTGTGGACGCAATGGGAAACAGCCTGATCGATGGGTTCGGGGGACTCCAGGATGCTATTGAAATTGCGGCATCCATGGCTGGGTTGGAAAAATACCGTGTACAGGAACTTCCCAGGCTGGAGGATCCCATAGACCAGCTCCTTCGTGAACTGTCAGAAAACATGCGCATACGCATGGTTGTCAAAAAACTGGGAGAATTCTATCCGTATTATGAAACCCTTCTCAACCTGGAAGGGGCCTTCGGGGTGCAGGCCAGGATGCCCTACAAGCTGATCCTGTATTAACGGAGATACCGATATGCCGCTGCAAGCCAGAAATAATTATTATCTTCTGCTCTATCCTTTTTCCCTCCTGTACGGGTTGATCGTCTGGATCCGTAACACCCTGTTCGACTATCAGATCATCCGTTCCAGGGAATTCCCCATACCCATTATTTCGGTCGGGAATATAACGGTAGGGGGTACCGGAAAGACCCCCCACATCGAATACCTGGTGGAACTGCTTAAGGAGGAGTTCAAGGTGGCCACCCTGAGCCGGGGTTACAAGCGAAAAACCCGGGACTTTATCCTGGCCGGTCCAGAATCAGGGGTACATGAGATCGGCGACGAGCCGGTCCAGATCAAACAAAAATACCCGGACATACATGTAGCCGTTGACCGCAGGAGGGTGAACGGAATACGGGAACTGTTAAAAAAGATTCCGGACCTGGATGTGATCCTCCTCGACGATGCCTACCAGCACCGGTATGTAAAACCCGGACTCTCGATTCTGCTGATCGACTTTAACCGGCCGATGTCGGAGGACCACCTGCTTCCTGCAGGCCGGCTCAGGGAACAGCCGTACGAGAAACGCCGCGCCAACATCATTCTCATCACCAAATGCCCGGACCGGCTCAAGCCCATCGAACGAAGACTGATCGTCAAGGATCTCAGGCTTTACCCTTTCCAGCACCTGTTCTTTACAAAACTTACCTACGGCAAACCCATCCCCGTATTCCGGGACAGCAGGAAGGTTATGGAATTTGCGGAGATGAAAGCTGCCAGGCCAAAAATCCTGATGGTAACCGGGATTGCAGGTCCCCGCTTATATAAAAAGCACCTGCGGGGCATCTCTACCCAGATCAGGGAACTGAATTATCCGGATCACCACGATTTTACAGAAAAGGACCTGGAACGCATCCTCCGGACTTACCGGGAAATGGAGGGCGAGGAAAAAATTATTTTTACAACCGAAAAGGATGCCATGAGGCTTTCGAGATTCACAGACATCGATGCTTCCATCCGGGAGCGGATGTATTACGTGCGCGTCGGGATCGACATACTGAACGATGACCGCGAAAACTTTAACACCCATATACGCAACTATGTTAGAAACAATAAACGAAACAGTATCCTTCATAAAAAGCAGGACTGAACCGGAGCCGGAGGTCGGGATCATCCTTGGCACCGGTCTGGGAGGCATGGTCAAGGAAATTGACCTTGAAAAGATCCTGGAATACGAGGAGATCCCCAATTTTCCCGTTTCTACGGTGGAAAGCCATCACGGCAAGCTTATGTTCGGTCGGTTGAACGGGAAAAGGATCGTTGCGATGCAGGGCCGGTTTCATTACTACGAGGGCTACAGTCCCCAGCAAATAACATTCCCCGTCCGGGTTATGAAGTACCTGGGCATTACGCATCTTTTTGTATCCAATGCAAGCGGTGGAATAAATCCGGAGCAGGAGATCGGGGATCTGATGATCCTCGATGACCACATCAATCTCATTCCCAATCCTCTGATCGGCAGGCATGAACCGGAATTCGGAGCACGTTTCCCGGACATGAGCGGACCTTATGATAAAAATCTCATCGAGCGCGCCCTGCAGATTGGCAGGGAACACAACTTCCCGATACGCCGTGGATGCTACGTAGCGGTCACGGGTCCCACCCTCGAAACCCCGAAGGAATACCAGTATTTCCGGATCATAGGGGGGGATGCCGTAGGCATGTCCACCGTTCCGGAGATCATCGTCGCCCACCAGATGGGGATCACCTGTTTCGCCATATCCATCATCACGGATCTGGGCATCCCCGGTCGCATCGTGAAAGTAACCCTGGAGGATGTAACCAGGGTTGCCTCGAAGGCTGAACCCCAGATGACCCTGATCATGAAGGAACTGATCAGCGGCCTTTAGAAAGGACGCATATCTTTCGGAATCTAAGGGCCCTGCCCCCAGTTCCGTAAACCTCTGCATGGACCAGGTACATGCCTGCGGGTGCCCGCTTCTCGTAACGGTCCGTTCCATCCCAGGTAAAGAAACCCTCGGTCCCCAATAAGACGCCCCCTGCAATCTCCTTAACGATCCTGCCGCGCGGGTCCAGCACCAGCACCCTGGCTTTGAGTCCCCCTTCACGGAACCGGTATCGTATCAGCAGCATATCGTGTTTCCCGTCCATCCCGGGTGTGAACACTTCGGGTTCCACGCTGAAACCTTCCTCCGGCGGCAATGCATCCACATGCTGAGAGTTCCTGCGACCCGGAGTGCCGTACCCTTCGCTTGCAGAGGCCGAATGCCATATCGGTCCCTCATTGCCGGCACCAAAGCTGATCCTTTCCAGGGCGACCCCTTCCGTGGAAGACAGCATCGGGTGGTGCATGTCGCTGTGGTAGTCGAGTTCGTCCAGGATGTTGAGGTACTTATCCAGGACCAGAACCGAGCCTTCGACGTCTCCCATGGCCGGCATGCCGCCTGATTTTACCAGGGATCCGGGATCCTCTACATAATAAAATCCGCGGAGGCTTTCAGGGTCAGCGGTTAAAACCAGGTACTGTCCCGGGAAAAAAAGCCGGTGGCCTTCCATGATCCTTTCCACGGATTCGATTTCCCAGCTTCGCGGATCCCGTTCTGCCAGCCTCAGGTCCGCCAGGTCAAAGGTCATGGGCCCCGAATTGAACAGTTCGATGTAATCCGGGCAGAAGGGCTGCGGGTCAAACAGGACCTCCGAGATCAGGATATCATGGTAACCGGGCTGCACGGGCCTGGCAAAACGGATCATCCGGCCGGTTTCCATCCGGTTCCCCGAGCAATCCTGAATGCATCCGCGTATCTCCAGGTGGTATTCCCTGCCGGGGGAAAAGGGCTTTGTGTATTTCAGCCTGAACTCACGGTAGAAGGAAGGTTCCGGCACCAGCGAATCCGGGGATCCCATTCCTCCGTCTATGAACCAGGCATCCTCGGTCATTGAGCCCGTGGGGTCTACGGTTTCGGTGAACTCAATCACAAGGTTCTGAGAGTCAGGCAGGTAAACAGACCTGAGCTCAGGGGGCTCCAGGTCCGGGTTGCTGCGCCTGACCGAATTTTCCCTGCCCGGGGTCCCTCCCTCCCGGTCCACGCTGCTGGTCCAGTTTTGGAAACTGTGGCAGGGCCGGTACGGGTCGATGCGTTCCAGGGACCATCCTCCCCGTGCAAAGTACTCCGCAGCGTGCATGTCCGGTGTGTATTCCATCCAGTCCACCAGCAGGGAATCCGGATCCAGAAGCAGCAAAAGGCCTCCCTCGTTCAGCATGATGGTCCTGCTGTTGAGGATATCAAGCGAGGATCCGTCTCCCGGGTAAAGATCCACGGTACCCTGATAGCAAACAAGCAGATAGTCCCCCGGTGCAATCGAATGATCCGGTATGGCCAGTGTCCGGTTCCCCGCCCGTAGGGTCCACCCGCCCAGGTTCAGGATGTTTACACTGCGGTTATACAGTTCAATGTATTCATAACCGGGAAGACCCAATACCGGAAGCGGGTCGAACATCACCTCATTGAATACGATGGCTCCCCTGCCCGGGTCGTTCCAGGTCCATTCTGCCTCCCTCATGCCGGGATGAATGTCCGGGCTGTATGTAAATGCAGCAAAAAAAAATAAAAAGAGTCTTTTCATTTCAAAATATTATTTGAAATTTTGCAGATCTGTCAGATTGATATTTTTTATTGTTAAATTCTTTTAAATCGCAAAACCAATGAAAGTTGCAGTTGTTGGCGCAACCGGCCTGGTCGGTACCGTAATGCTGGAGGTTCTCGAGGAAAGGAACTTCCCGGTTTCAACCCTTTATGCCGTCGCTTCTGAAAAATCGGTCGGCAAGGAAATTATGTTCGAGGGGAAGAAACACAAGGTTATCGGCATGCAGGAGGCCGTCAGCAACAAGCCCGATGTAGCGATCTTTTCAGCAGGGGGAGGAACTTCCACCCAGTGGGCACCTGCCTTTGCGGAAGTTGGAACGGTAGTAATCGATAATTCCTCGGCCTGGAGAATGGACCCGACCAAAAGACTGGTCGTACCTGAGATCAATGCGGATGTGCTGGGTCCGGACGACCGCATCATAGCCAATCCGAACTGTTCCACCATCCAGATGGTCATGGCGCTTGCACCCCTGCACAAGGCCTTCAAAATTAAGCGCATCGTGGTTTCGACTTACCAGTCCGTAACCGGAACGGGGGCTAAGGCCCTGAACCAGCTCAAGGACGAGCGAGCCGGGGTGCAGGGGGAGCATGCCTATCCGCATCCGATTGACCGGAACTGCCTTCCGCATTGCGACGTATTCCTCGAAAACGGATATACCAAAGAAGAGATGAAGATGGTCAACGAGACCCGTAAGATCCTTCGTGACGACACCATACAGTGCACCGCCACAGCGGTCAGGGTTCCCGTCATGGTGAGCCATTCGGAGTGCGTGAATCTGGAATTCGAAAAGGATTTCGAACTGGCCGATGTCCATCACCTGCTCACCGAGATGCCCGGCGTGGTGGTAGAGGACGACGTTGTGAACAATGTATACCCCATGCCGCGTTATGCCGAAGGCAAGGACGATGTATTCGTGGGCCGGATCCGCAGGGATGAATCCAGGGAAAAATGCCTGAACCTCTGGATTGTATCCGACAACCTGCGCAAGGGTGCGGCCACCAATGCCATACAAATAGCGGAATACATGGTTGAGAAGGGGCTTATCGGAAGCAAGGCCCGCCAAATGGCATCTCAATAGAGGAAATCATCGTAGGGGTACCGCTGTGAGTGTATCTCCCTGACTTTTTCGTAGAGAAGGGACCGGATCTCCTGTATGTTCTCCCGGTTTTTTGCCGATATGAATACGCATTGCCCGTTGCTCTGTGCCATCCAGGTTTTTTTCAGGTCCTCGAGGCTCATGTTCTCCCGGGTGGGAGGATTCAGGTCATCCTCCTCCTTCAGAGTGTAGCGGAATGCATCGGTTTTATTGAAAACCAGGTAGGTGGGTTTGTTCCTCGCGCCGATCTCAAGCAGGGTTTCGTTGACGATCCCGATCTGCTCCTCAAAATTGGAATGTGAGATGTCCACGACGTGCAGCAGGATGTCCGACTCACGGACTTCATCCAGGGTGGATTTAAAAGATTCAACCAGTGTGTGGGGCAGCTTTCGTATGAAACCGACCGTGTCGGAAATCAGGAAGGGGAGGTTTTCGATGACCACTTTGCGTACCGTGGTATCCAGTGTGGCGAAGAGTTTATTCTCGGCAAAAATATCGGACTTGCTCAGCACGTTCATGAGGGTTGATTTGCCCACATTGGTATAGCCGACCAGGGAAACGCGGACCATTTTTCCCCGGTTCTTTCTCTGCACGGCTTTCTGCATATCAATCTTCTTGAGGTCTTCCCTGAGCCTGGCAATCTTGTCGCGAATGATCCTGCGGTCGGTTTCGATCTCCGTTTCCCCGGGTCCCCTGAGTCCTATTCCCCCGCGCTGCCTTTCCAAGTGGGTCCACATGCGTGTGAGCCGTGGAAGCAGGTATTCGTACTGGGCCAGTTCAACCTGTGTTTTGGCGTGGGCGGTCTTGGCACGCCTGGCAAAAATATCCAGGATCAGGTTCGTGCGGTCCAGTATCCGGCATTCGAGTTCCCTTTCAATGTTCCGGTTCTGGGAAGGACTCAGCTCATCATCGAAGATGACCAGGTCGATCCGGTTGACAGCAATGTATTCCCTGATCTCGGCCAGCTTGCCGCTTCCCACGAAGGTGCGGGGATCCGGATGGTCGAGCCTCTGTATGAACGTCCCGGATGGGACCGCTCCCGCAGTTTCCGTGAGAAAGGCCAGCTCACGAAGATAATCCTCCACCTCTTCGGCATCCTGGTACTGCCCGATCAGGCCAATCAAGATGGCGGTTTCAGTCCCCGGTCTTGTATCGATCGCTTCCTTCATCGCATTTACCCCGCAGGGGCAACAAAATTAACATTTCAAAGCGGCTTGGCAAAGAAAAAGGCCGTCCCATATACTGGGCGGCCCTGTTTCGTTTAAAAGGAATCCTGAAGCCTAGAAAATATACTGACGGTTCTTATTGATGCCTTCCCGTATTGCAGGCTTCAGGGTTTCGGTGCACATAAAAAGCATTTCGAAATCGGTCGGGAATGGAACCGCTTCCTGTTCGACCATTTTCTTTGCCTCAGCATCCAGGGCTTCCAGGTCTCCAACAACACGGGCCGAATGGTGTTCGAAAATATGCTCGGCACCAATGGGTTCTTTACGGAGCAGTTTCTTCGGGTTTTCGGACAGGATCTCCACATTCCCGTCTATCCGGACCGATTTGAACTGGTGGGTTTCGATCAGGGTGCACTGGAGTTCCTTGTACCTCGGGATTTTAATGTCGTTGCCTGCCGTATCCTTCATCACATTACCCCTGGCATCCAGTGCATAATCGAATCCGTCCTCGACCTTCTTCTTGTACAGGTTGTCTTTTTCCTTAACATCATCCGGGGAGATCGCAATGGATTCCAGGTTTACAAAAATGGTATAATCATAGGCAATGTTATCGTTAAGATGCTTGAAATGGTACTCCACCCATTCGTTCTCGAATCCTCGTGTGTCTATCTCCAGGAGATCCTCTTCCCATTGCGGGTCGAGTTTCATATGGGTCATGTTGTTCACCAGGACGATCACCCGGCTGATCCCCTTGAACCTCGCTTCCTCGATCAGGGGTTCGAGGTCGGGGTACATCCCCCCTGAATACTCCTGGGCCCTTGTCATTTCCATGTAAGCCTGCCGGTAAGCTTCCTTGGTGCCCGATTTCATCAGGTTCTTCCCGCTGTGATAATAATACTCTGCGGCTTTACGCTTTGCCGATATGATCTTTGCATCGTAATCTACATAAGGGTAGTCTATGGACCGCCCGTTCAGGTTCATGGGCAGAACCGTCCTTACGAGGGATTGCCTGTTCTTCATACGGGTGTAGATGGCAAATACTTCCTCGTAATTGTCGGGGTTGTCTTCTCTTTCTAGGAAGGTAACCCTTTCCATGTCCTGGTCGTTGGCAATCTTGTATGCCCGGTCGAGGGTTTGAATGTCCTTCGGGCTGTCCGGTTTCTTTCTTATTTTCCTTACCGCCCTCTGAATGGCTGCATCGTAATTGCCCTTCTCGAGCATTTTCTTGGACGATCCACAGGAAGTCAGGACAAGGGCTGCGATCAGGAAGTAGACAATGCGTTTCATATCTTGTGGAGTTTATTGCAGACTAATTTAAGAAAAATGAAATAACTAACCTTATGATTAATCATTAACCACAAACTGTGCCATATTTAAAACGGGATGAACCCGGGGCTGATATCCCGGGGCTCGGAACCCATAGGCATAAAAAGGGACCTAAACTGGTTTAAGTCCAAGGAGAAGCTGAAAGAGTCAAAAGATTTCCTGATTGAATTTACCAAGAAATCCCTTGAGGATACCTGTGCATATAAAAGATACATGCAGATTAATCAAGGGTATGTAAAATTAATGAAATTAGCAACGCAAAATTAAACTATAGCCAATGGAAACATTAATTTATTGAAAAACAATTATATAGCACTTAGAATCAAATAACAATTAATTGATTTTGTGTGCATTAAATGCAAGTACGAAACTTTAATAAATTAGAAATCAAATGTACAGGTGCAATATCTTGGTTATACAATAATTACACAAGATCAATTTTCAATTCTGAAATGTATTTCATAATTTTATTTAGCCATTAATTAGTTGTTCGATTGAATCGACGATATTGATAGTTGAGAATCCGTACATCTTGATAATTTCTTTTAATTAATTGGTTACGTTTATGCCATCGGTTGATTCAGGAAATGAAACTCAAAATAATTCAGTCATTTGTTTTATTAACCATCTCAATCACAATATGTAGTCAATCATTAAACTATATCAGCCCTCCTGTACTCGATTATGATAATGAACGCCTTTCAGTATATTACAATCTTAATAGTAAAAGCTCAGAATATTATTCTGTCTGGATCGAAGTATTAAACTCAAAAGGGGAAAAGATCAATCCCCGTACGTTGAGCGGAGATATCGGATCAAATGTTAAGGCCGGCCGGAATAAAAAAATTATCTGGAATTTGGCTGAAGACGATATTTCTTTAGACGAGACTATTTCTGTCAAAGTCCTGGCTCAATTTTCACACCTGCAATTCAGTAAAGGGAAACTGATAGCTCAATCTGCTGTTTGGCCCGGCTGGGGGCAATCAAAATTAAAAAAGGGTACGCCTTACTGGTTAACAGGTGTTGCAGGAGTCGGATGTATCGGGGGATCCTTGTTGTATAATCATAAATCCTTAAATACCTACAATCAATATATCGATGCTACGGCAACAGCAGATTGTGACAAATATTACAACCAGGCAATTCGACAGAATACTATATCTGATATTTTATGCTATTCTGCAATAGGAATATGGACAATAAATATTATATGGACGGCTCTGATGCCTAATAAGACAGATTCTGGCAATACTTACAGGAATGTGAAACTCAGCATAAATCCTTTATATGTTAATAATTACTCATCATCCATTTCTCTTTGTTTAAGCTTAACTATTGAACCATGAAAGCACTGCAATTAAAAGTTCTTTTTACCATAGTATTCATATCTCACGTTTCCAATTCATTTTCGCAAGTAATTGAAAGCGAGAGTAGTTCCATTCACATCAATAATAAGAAACAAAAAACAGAGATAATAGTCGATACCATTCCTCCTGTTTTAACCTTAATATCACCGCAAATCAGAAGCGACGGACCCTTCAGAACGGATTATGAAAAACTTATCCTGGTAGGAAAAGCTACAGATGATGGTGGAATATCAACCCTGCTGGTAAATTCAAAAGAAGTCATTGCAAACCCGGATGGCGTTTTCAGAGAAGAAATGAATTTGAAAAAAGGAGAGAATGAATTCAGGATTGTTGCAATGGATAAGGGCAATAACCTGACAGAAAGAATAATATCCGTACAGTACATTCCATCATACTATTCGTTTGACACCTTAAATGTTAAAGGGAAATATTACGCTCTTTTAATTGCTATCAATGAGTATGAACAACCTGATATTTTTGATCTGCAAAACCCGGTAAGAGATGCAAATTCATTGTATAATGTGCTTACTTCCAAATATTTATTCGATCCTGAAAACATTTCACTTTTGCAGAATCCAACAAGAGAAGAAATAATCGGTTCCTTCGACAAGCTTTCATATACATTGAAGGATGAAGATAACCTTTTTGTTTTCTATGCAGGACATGGCTGGTGGGACAAAGAGGCCAATATAGGATACTGGTTGCCTTCTAATGCCAATAAAACAAGTAAAACCCGCTGGGTGAGAAACAGCACAATCCGCGATTATCTGAAGGAAATAAAATCAAAGCATATCCTGCTGGTTTCAGATGCGTGTTTCAGTGGCAGTATTTTCAGTGCACGCAGTTTTTTCAACGAGACATCCGTTGCCATTACAAAGCTTTATGAACTGCCAAGCAGAAAAGCTATGACGAGCGGTACTTTAACTGAAGTCCCCGATGAAAGTATTTTTGTAAAATACTTTATCGACCGGTTATCAAAAAATGAAGAAAAGTTTTTATCTGCCGAACAATTATTCAGCAGTTTCAGAATCGCTGTGATCAATAACAGTGAAGTTCTTCCCCAGTACGGAGTTATCAAAGATGTAGGAGATGAAGGAGGCGACTTTATTTTCATACTACGTTGACCGCAATTTACATCATGGACTTGGCAATGAGGATCCATAAAAATCATAACATACTATTCCATTCAATAATATTATTTACTACTGCGATTTTAATCTGTCTCTCAAGCTGCGAGAATATCGATTATTTAAAAAAACCCTCCGTGCAAACCCTGAAAGCTGAAAATTCCACAGCTTTTACTGTTCAGGCATCAGGAGAGATTACAGATTATGGCGATACCGAAATGTTGGAATATGGTTTTTGCTGGTCTGAATCTGATGATCCCACAAAACTGGATAGCGTTACAAAATTGGATCTGAATTCCATCCAGGATATTTTCATCTGTACAATCACAGGCCTTCAACCGGATCAGACATATCATGTACGTGCTTTTGCCATCAATAAAACAGGAACAGCATACGGTAATATAATCAGCTTTACAACCAACGATGGAAATATTCTTATAACAACAGCGGAAATTTCAGATGTTACCCCTTCATCAGCCCAGGGCGGCGGAAACATAACCGACGACGGAGGTTCTCCTGTTACAGCACGGGGTGTGTGCTGGAATACTTCCGGTGCCCCGACTGTAAACGGCAATAAAACCAGTGACGGTAGTGGAACAGGAATTTTTACAAGCAATATAACATCTCTGGATATAGCTACAACTTATCATGTCCGCGCCTATGCAATCAATGAGATAGGAACGACCTATGGAAACGAAATAAGTTTCACAACCGATAATATACCGGCATTAACATCCACAGCTATAACCGATATAACTGCCACATCCGCCCAAAGTGGCGGAGATATAAGCAGCGATGGCGGTTCACCCGTTACGGCAAGGGGAGTATGCTGGAATACTACCGGTACACCTACAACAGACGATGATCATACTACCGATGGAAGCGGTACAGGAAACTTTACGAGCAATCTTTCCGGTCTAACCGAATGGACAATATATTATGTCCGGGCTTATGCTACAAATGAAGCCGGCACGGCATACGGTGAAGAATTGACGTTTAAAGCCAGTAGTACGGTAACTGACTATGAAGGGAATGAATACAACACAATAAAGATAGGCAACCAGGTATGGATGGCAGAAAACCTCAAGTCCACCTGTTACGCCGATGGTACTCCGCTGGTCGACGGTACTAGTGCAGGCGATATAACCGGCGATTATACAACTAAATATTGCTTTTCGTATGCCGGCAACGAAAGTAATGCCGATATCTATGGTAAGCTTTACACATGGGCTGCAGTAATGAATGATGCAGCTTCAAGCGATGCCATTCAAAGCGGTGTTCAGGGTGTCTGTCCCGCAGGATGGCACGTTCCGAGCGATTCCGAATGGAAAGAACTGGAAATGTATTTAGGCATGAGTCAAAGCGAGGCTGACAGTTACGGAAATCGTGGAACCGACGAAGGCGGGAAACTTAAAGAAACCGGCACAGCTCATTGGATATCAGGCTCTTTTGCTACCAATGAAAGCGGTTTTACAGCTTTGCCGGGAGGAAGCAGGTCTGGCGACGGCAGTTTCTCCGGGATAAGTTATAGCACTTACTTTTGGTCCGCCACTGAAAACAGTACATCCCACTCATGGTATCGTAAACTGGGTTTTGATCATTCCAAAATAATACGTTACGCCAATGAAAAGAATAATGGCTACAGCGTTCGTTGCATCAGAGATTGATCCTGGTAGTATATAAGGGCTAAATTAAAAATGACAGTTTTCAAAAGGCTGAAGCTGAAGAATAAAATAAATAATTTGGGATCCTTAAATTTTTAGCTCTTCATATCTTGAGGTCTATGAGAGAATATTTCTTAGTGGTGCTGGTGTATAAAACGATCCCGGTCAATATGAAAACAGTAACTGTTAAACGCGTTGTGCTATTAAGATGCCAACGCATATTTTAAATGATTTAACGGTTTGT
>CAZNQG010000071.1:0-18318 GCA_964575235.1 uncultured Bacteroides sp. | reverse complement strand
CGGTTGGGCGGGGGGCGGCCGGGGGGGTGAACGGGGGATCCAACCTGTTCCCCCGCCTCTATGTGGATCTGTATCAAGCCGCCCTGGAAAGGGATTTCGAAAAGATAGAGATCCTCCGGGAGAAAGTCCTTCTGGTCAGTTCCCATATTTACTCGGTGGGCCGTTTCAGTTCCAGCTACATGAAAGGGCTTAAATGTGCACTGTCGGTTATGGGAATATGCAACGATTTTATGACGGACCCCTTCCACCGTTTCCGGGAAAAGGAAAGGGAAAAGATAGCGCAGGCTCTGAAGATCATACAAGGTGAAATTACAGGCACTTGACCTCGTTATTTTCCTGGTCTACATGGCCGGGATCGTATTTTTTGGCAGTACGTTCTACCGGAAGAACCGGGATGCCGGCCAGTATACGGCAGGAGGGGGGATACTTCCTTCATGGATCGTCGGCATGTCGATTTTCGCCACCTTCGTCAGCAGCATCAGTTTCCTGGCCATTCCCGGCAAAGCATACCAGAGCGACTGGAACGCATTTGTTTTCAGCCTGACCATCCCGATTGCCGCCGTTCTTGCCGTCCGCTTTTTCGTGCCGCTGTACCGCAGCGTAAACAGCATCTCGGCCTATACCTACCTGGAAGAACGTTTCGGCGTATGGGCCCGGACCTATGCCAGCCTGTGCTACATCCTGACCCAGTTGATGCGCGTCGGGTCCATCCTGTATCTGATGGCCCTGCCGCTGAATACGCTTTTCGGGTGGAACATCAGCATCATCATCCTTTGCACCGGTTTGGCCGTCATCCTGTATTCCGTGCTCGGGGGCATCAAGGCTGTGATATGGACGGATGCCATCCAGGGCATCATACTGATCGGGGGAGCCCTGACCTGTGCCCTGGTGCTGATGTTCGGGATGCCCGGTGGTCCCGGGAAACTTTTCGAGATCGCCATGGAGCACCATAAATTCAGCCTGGGAAGCTTTGGCGCCAGCGTCTCACAGTCCACCTTCTGGGTCATGATCCTTTACGGGCTTTTCATAAATCTCCAGAATTACGGGATAGACCAGAATTACATCCAGCGATACATGACCACTCGGACACAGAAACAGGCCCAGGGGTCCGCCCTGTTCGGGGCCTTGCTGTACGTTCCGGTATCCCTGCTGTTCTTCTTCATCGGGACGGCGCTTTTCTCGTATTACACGGTGAACCTGGAACTCCTCCCTTCCGAACTAAGGGACCTTTCAGCCGGAGATAAAATATTCCCGTTTTTCATCGTCAACGGGCTTCCGTCCGGACTAACCGGGATTTTGATCGCGTCCGTATTCGCTGCCGGCATGAGCACCGTATCGACCAGCATAAACGGCACGGCTACCATCGTATACTCGGATTACTACCGGCGTTTTTTCAATCCCCGTTCATCCGACCGCTCGTCTATGATCGTCCTTTACGTTTCCTCCCTGGTTTTCGGGATCCTCGGGATCCTGATCGCCCTGGCCATGATCCGGGTAAAATCCGCCCTGGATGCATGGTGGGCCCTGGCATCCATTTTCAGCGGGGGAATGCTCGGACTGTTCCTGCTGGCTTACATGGCCCGGAAGGCAAAGAAAGTTTACGCGGCGGCCGGAGTAATCATCGGGGTGCTGGTGATCCTGTGGATGAGCCTTTCCCCGGTCTATTTCACCGAGGGCTCATGGCTGCGGTTCCGGAGTCCCTTCCACGCAAACCTGACCATTGTGATCGGAACCACAGTGATCTTCCTGGTAGGCTTCGTTCTTTCCACCCTGGTACCCGGTAAAAACCTGAACCACACAAAAAATTAGTAATCCACACCCATCCAGACCGACATTTCCGATCTGCCACGGTTGCCCCATGCAAAGTAAGGGATCAGCCTGATCCGGACCGTTTCGATCCGGATGGGCCTGATCTCATGGTACAGGCACAGGTCCACACCCGGACCGGTGTCCCGGGGATCCTCGAGGACCGGCCTGTGGACATCCCCCCCGAGGACCAGCATCCTGGCGCCCCCGATGACCGTGTCGACTTCGGAGAACCGGATACCTGCCGGAATGGCCAGTTCATAGTATCGCATGCCCTGGGGAATGTCCGGGGATTCCATGCAGTATACAATGGGTCCCCGCTGCACCGCAACCTGGCCGGAAGCCTCTTCCACGAGCGGATGCGCCTGGATCAGTTTCACCCGGATGGGGATTCTCAGTTCGATGACATCCCCCGGTTTCCATCTTCGATAGATCTCCGAGTATTGCCCGGGTATGCACGGGACGGTCCCGGGTTTGCCGTTGATGAGAAGGCTTGCCCCGTCGGCCCAGGAAGGGATCCGTAAATGCAGGGAGAGTTCCCGGTCCGGGACCCTCTTCAGCCGGATCCGGATGTTCCCGTTCCACGGATAGTCCGTGACCTGTTCTAACGCCAGGGGATCGCCGCCGGGAAGATTCGTTTCCAGCAGGTTCCCCCCGTAAAGGTTGAACCAGATTCCCTCGTCGGTCATGCTGTACAGGTAATTGCCTGTCTCGGCCATCGTGCGAACGATGTTCGGGGGACAGCAATTGCAGAGGCTGATGTATTCCTCTCTCTCCTTTGACCAGCGCAGGGTATAAGGCAGGTCCCGGTTCATGCGCAGGGGATTGGTATAGAAGTATCTTTTCCCGTCCAGGCTGACGGCCGGAAGGACGGCGTTGTAGAGGGTCCGTTCCAGCAGGTCGGCATACCTGGCATCCCCTGTGAGCATCAGCATCCGCCAGGACCAGAGCACGCTCCCGACGCTGGCGCAGGATTCGTTATGGGCCGTGATGCCGGGAAGCTGGAAGGGGCGGCCGTATGCCTGGTGGACCTGCTGGATATAGGACGGGTCGTAGCTTGTGCCGTCCGGCGAAACCCCATCATACAAGGCTCCGCAGCCGCCTGTTATGTAAAGTTTGGTGCTGACCAGGTCTTCCCAGATCAGCTCAAGAGGCCGCATCAGGGTGCTGTCCCCGGTCTCGGCAACCAGGTCGGCCACCCCGGCATACAGGTAATTGGCTCGTACCGCATGTCCCACGGCCGTTGTCTGCTGCCGGAAGGGGACCCTGTCCTGGTTGTGGTCCGTTCCGTCCTCAACCAGGTCCCGGATCTCCACCAGGTTCTTTGCAAGGTCCAGGTACCGTTCGTCGCCCGTGGTGCGGTACAGTTCCGCAACACCCATGTAGTGGGATGGACAGACGGCATTCTGTGCCAGCTCCCCCGGGGACCTCCTGTAGAATTCGATCAGGAAGTCGGCGGCCTTTATGGCTACATCGAGGAGGGTTTCTTTCCCGGTGGCCCGGTAATGGACGCAGGCTGCCGTCATCAGGTGTCCCAGGTTATAGGTCTCGAAATCCAGCCGTTCACGGAATTCCCGGGCGGCCTCCGGGTCATCCTTCTGCCGGATGATGACCGGGGTATGGATGTAACCGTCGGCTCTCTGTGAGCGTGCTATAAGGGGGATGATCTCATCCATCAGGCTGTCCAGCGAGGGATCACCTGTTTGCTGGTAAACCGCTGCCAGGGCCTCGAACCACTTGTAGAAATCCCCGTCCTGGAAGGGCGGTCCCATATGGCATCCCGTCTGCTCCCCGGCTGCGATCTCGAAATTCCGGAAAGCATGGCTGAGCTGCGGGTTGTTCATGATCTTCCACATGGAAGGCACCATGGAATCCCTGCAGACCCTGAAGCGTTCCGCCCAGAATCCCTGGGTCCACCGCACATCGTCCATGTCAACGCCCATCATCCTGGCGTGGGGACTGCGGGAGAGGTTCACCAGGCTTTTTTCCTGTGCAGGGACCTGGCCCGGTATAAGGAGGAGTGCCAGGAATACCACCCATGGCTTTGCGGAGTGTTCCATATATTGAATTTTATTATTCCGGATCGTTCAGAATGGTTTCGAAGAGATATTCCCCCGAACCGGTTTCAACGATGAGGCAGCCCTCCTCTTTCCGGACTCCGAGGATACCCTCTGCTTTGTCCAGGGCCAGTCCCGATTCCGTCACCCTTGATCCTTCACGGTAAGGGATATAGATCCGGGCGCCGGTATTGGAAGGGATGCTGGCCTTCAGCCGGAGCCGTCCCCCATCGGTTTCCCATCCGGAAAAGATCCTCCCGTAAGGAGAAACATGCCATGCGGATGCAGAATCCAGCCGGCCGGTGAGCAGGGGTTTAAGGATTATCTTTTTATAACCCGGATGCATTGGATCGGACCGGAGACCGGCCACGTTTTCATACATCCATTCGCCGATCGCCCCGTATGCATAATGGTTGAAAGAGTTCATGCCTTCGGTCTGGAAGCTGCCGTCGGGACGCATCCCGTCCCAGCGCTCCCAGATCGTGGTGGCACCCGTGGTTACGGGGTAGATCCAGGAAGGGTATCTGGGCTGGAACAGGAGCATGTAGGCCAGTTCCGGGTAACCGTTCTCCGACAGGGCCCGGCAAAGCACAGGCGTGCCCAGAAAGCCGGTTGTCAGGTGCCCGAAATGCTCCACATCCGCGGCCAGCCGTCCTGCGGCCGATGATTTAAGTTCATCGGGGACCAGGTCGAATACAAGGGCCAGTGAATAGGCCGTCTGGGTGTTGGAGGAAAGCCGGCCGGTAGAGGTCAGGAATTCCTCCCGGAAGGCATTTTTGATCTTCGGAAGCAGGGCCGCGTATTTTGCGGCATCCTCATCACGGCCGAGAAAAGCTGCGGTCTGCTGTAGAATATGGGTGGAGCGATAGAAATACGCTGTAGCGATCAGGTCCTTATCCGTATGGGCCCCGGCGTAGCCGTAATCCGGTGCCTGGGATTTCAGGCTGTAGTATTCGGAGAACGAGAGCCAGTCCCCGAAATGAAACCCGTAATCGAAGATGTACCGTTCGCCGGCGTGCCTTGCCATATAATCCACCCAGGCCTTCATGGAGTTGTACTGGTCTTCCAGGATTCTGGCGTCGCCGTAGCTTTGATAAACGGTCCACGGCACGGTAACGGCCGCATCCGCCCAACCGGCGGCCCCGTAGCCATCGGACCACCCGGTACCCCCGCCGCCTTCCAGGACCATGGGGACCACCCAGGGTACGCTCCCGTCGTCCCGCTGGTCGGCCGCAAGATCCTTCAGCCACTTTGCATAGAAGGCGGCGGCATCCACGTTGAAGCAGGCCGTGGGGGCAAAAACCTGAGCATCCCCGGTCCAGCCCATACGCTCGTCCCGCTGTGGGCAGTCCGTCGGGACATCCAGGAAATTGCCCCGGAGTCCCCATTGAATGTTGTGCTGCAGCCGGTTAATCAGGGAATCCGAACAGGAAAAGTCGCCCGTAACTTCCATGTCGGAATGGATCACCCGTCCTTCAAAGGCTTCAAGTGGTATATCGCCCTTATAACCGCTGATTCTCACATACCGGAATCCCTGGAAGGTGAAATGGGGTTCGAAGGTCTCGGTTCCTTCTCCCTTGAATACATAACGGATTTCCTGTTTTGCGGACCTCAGGTTATCCGTGTAGAAGTTGCCGCTGCTGTCCAGGACCTCTGCATGCTGAAGGATGATTTGCGTACCTTTTTCCGACCGGAGGCTGAACCGGACCCAGCCGACCATGTTCTGTCCCATGTCGATGACGCGGTCCCCTTCGGGAGTAATGAATTGACGTAGCGGTTTAAGGGTCCGGGTGACCCGCACCGGCACTCCTTCCGTCGGAACGATGTTCTCAAACCCGTAATCCTTCTCGCTGCAGGAAGCCCAGTCCCTGTCACCGTATCCGGGTTGGTCCCATTCCTGCATTTCCAGTCTTGCGTCGTAGATTTCCCCGTCGTAGATAGAGGATGCGAGTATGGGTCCCGTGGTGTATTTCCAGCTTCGGTCGGAGACGATGGTTTCCGTTGTGCCGTCCGTAAAGGTGATCTTCAACTGGAGCAGCAGCGCGGTCCCTTGACCGTAAAAGTTTCGTTTGCCTTCCCATCCAAAACGCCCGCTGTACCATCCTTCTCCCAGGATCACCCCGATGGCATTATCGCCGGCCTTTACCTGGGTGCCAACGTCGTATACCTGGTACTGCAGTCTTTTGTTGTAACTGGTCCAGCCCGGTGTGAACAGATGGTCGCTGACCCTTTCCCCGTTCAGCCGGACCTCGTAAAGCCCGTGGCAGGTGACATACAATTGTGCCCGGGAGACCTCCCTGTCCACCTTGAATTCCTTGCGCAGGAAAGGGCAGGGTGCGCTTCCTTCGGCCGAAGATTCCCGGCCCGGTTCAATCCATTTTGCCATCCATTCCGAGCGGTCGAGCAGTCCCATTTCCCAGAATGCAGGCAGGCTCCAGTCCGACGTATTACCGTGGTTGTCCCACACCCGGACCTTCCACCAGACGCGTTGCCCGGATTGCAGTTCAGGTCCGCCGTAAGGCACCAGGTCCGATCGCTCCGACGGGACCTTTCCGGAATCCCAGATGGTGCGGCCGGCTTCCAGGTCTTCCGGGGAAGTTGCTGCCTGTACCTGCCATGCCGTTTGCATGACGTGGCGGCCTTCGGAATAAATGTGCCAGCCCAGCCTGGGATGCATCTGCTCCAGGCCCAGGGGATTGATCCTATGCTCGGTCTGCAGGTGCCGGGCCTCCAGGCCCGCTGCATGTGTAATTCCTGGGAAACATACCATGCCGGGCAGTAGGAGTCTCAAGACGGCGAGGGAGAATCGGTGGGTACTTTTCATGGGTCACTTATTATTACATTAAAAGAGGCTGGGCCGGATTGATTTTCTGCGATTTCCATACACTTCCGGGAGAATATAAAGATAGGCCAAATAAACCTATTTTCCAGCTTCCGGAGTTACCTGCACGGTTCGAATGAGGGTGAATATCCAAATTTGGTTTACGGCATCGGGTTCGTTGCTCCGACGTCTTCATGTTGAAATATTTTTAAATTAATAACAGGAGGAACCGTACCTTTACCTACGGATTTCTTTTTGAATATTTGCTGATGAAAACAGTTGTGGCGGTTCATACGGCCCTGGCGATGGTCGAGCCGGTGAAAGAACTTTTCCGGGAGCACCTGCCGGGAGTCCGGCTGATCAACATCGTGGACGACAGCCTGATCCAGGATGTCATCAACGCGGGCAGTGTACCGGAATCTGTGCGGGAACGCCTGCTGGCGTATTACGATGCAGCAGTGCTTGCCGGTGCGGATGTGATCTTCAATACATGCTCCTCGGTTGGGGAGGTGGCCATCGAGGCCAGAAAGCGGCTTTCGGTCCCCCTTGTAAAAATCGACGATGCCATGGCCAGGCAGGCTGTGCAGGAATATGCCCGGATCGGGGTTATGGCCACCCTGGCCACCACCCTGGATCCTACGAAGAAACTGATCGCACGGTTTGCCTCTGAATTCCGGAAGGAAGTGGCGGTTGTCGAGGGACTGGCGGAAGGTGCCTTCCAGTCCATCATCGAAGGCGACCTGGAAGACCACGATCGCCGCGTGCTGGAAACGGCCCTCGGTCTTTCCGCGAAGGTTGATGCCTTTGTGCTGGCACAGGGATCCATGGCCAGGGTACAGGAAGAGATTATCAAGAAGACCGGAAAGGCCGTGCTGACAAGTCCCCTCCCGGGAACGCTGGAAGTCAAATCCGTACTCGAACGCTTAAGCTGAACATCCCTTGAAGCAGCGGAACATAGTACTGGTCCTCCTGATGCTGGTTGGCATCATCACCTTCCTGGACAGGATCAACATCAGTGTGGCCGGGGCGAGCATCATGCACGACCTGGAACTCTCGACCCGGCAGTGGGGATGGATCCTCAGCTCCTTCATCCTTACCTATGGCTTGCTGCAGGTGCCGCTCGGAGCCTGGGGAGACCGCCGCGGTCAGCGCAGGGTTCTTTCTCTCATCGTGGTCTGGTGGTCGCTTTTTACCATCCTGACCGGGATGGCGAACGGCTTCCTGATGCTCCTGGTCATACGTTTCCTGTTCGGGGTTGGCGAAGCCGGGGCCTATCCCAACATGACCGGTGTTGTAGGGCGCTGGTTCCCGGGAAGGGAGACGGCCCGGGCCCAGGGCTTCCTCTGGGCTGCAAGCCGGATCGGCGGGGCCCTGACACCCCTGATCGTAATTCCCGTCATACTGAACCTGGGGTGGAGAATGGCCTTTTACCTTCTGGGTGGGCTGGGCTTGACCTGGGTGATCATCTGGTACCTCTGGTTCCGCGACCATCCGTCCCAGAACCGGAGAATATCCGCCCGCGAGCTGGAAGAGATCGGTGCGGGAGGAGTACACAGGGAAAAACTCAGGATACCCTGGAGAGTGCTTTTCAGCAGGAGACAGTTCTGGATCCTGCTGTCCATGTATTTCTTTTACGCCTGGGGGAGCTGGTTCTTCTTTTCCTGGTTCCCCGTATTCATGGAAGAGGGGAGGGGATTTGCGAAGGCCGAATTAACGTATGCAGTGGCTGTTCCCTTCCTGTTCTCCGTAATCGGGAACATTTCCGGTGGATACCTGAGCGACCGGCTGTCCGCGCGTTACGGGTTGAAGATCGGGAGGAAGGCGGTCAGCGTCTCGGCCCTTCTGCTGGCATCGGTCCTGATGTTCCTGGCAGGATTCATACCCGGGAAACTCCAGGTATTCATCTTCCTTTCCCTGTGCTTCGGCATATTTGACCTGATGCTTCCCGGGGCCTGGGCCATATGCCTTGATATCGGGAAGAAATACGGGGGAACCGTATCGGGTGCCATGAACACGGCGGGCAACATCGGGGGATTTGCATGCGCATCAGTATTCGGCTACCTGGTTTCCGCTACGGGCAATTATAATTTCCCGCTCTACGTCATCGCCGGGATGCTGCTGGTCAGCGCCGTACTGTTCTCCCTGCTGGACCCCACGAAAAAACTCGTGGAGGAGGAGGCATCGAACGGGCGGGATACCCGGGGAACCGGCCCGGTCTGACAAAAATCCGGTCCGTACCTGGAATCCCCGGCAGGTCGTGGGGAGCGGCAACCTATTCAGTGGCCCGGTCCAGTTTGGCATACAATTCTGCCAGCGAACGGTCATCCCCGACGTTCCCCGGGAAGATAACATAAGGCAGGGAAGGCCAGGCATGGTCCCGGCCGGTGAGGATCACCGGAACCCCCGGTATGGCCTGTCCGGCCACCCGGGCAACCTTCACCCGGAGTCCCCCGACCAGGATCTCGTGCGAAGTAATCCCTCCCTTGGCTACCAGGTAGGACGGGCGTTTGTGCAGGGATCGCACAATGCCGGCCAGAAAGCCGGATATCTTCCTTCCTGCCTCCAGGCGGTGGGTTTTGTCCGCCGCGGACATCTCCTGCCTGCTGGTAAAAACCACCGGCGTTGCTTCCGAGTCCAGACAATCTTCAACCTTGCCGAGGACCTCCTCCAGGAAGGTGCCGGGGGTATCCAGGATCTTTTTAATGTCTGCTTCGATCCCCCTAACGCCGCCGATTTTTAAAAGCTCCTCAAGCTGGCGCGTGGATTTCCGGACATGCGAGCCTACGATGAAAAGGCCCCTGCCCGGTTCGTGTAAAAGATCCTTCCGGTCCAGCAGGTCCCGATCGGGTATCCCGCCAAGGGCTTTGGGCAGGGATGAGGAGGTCCTTAGGACGGCCGGGGATTTTTCCAGGGAGAAGGTGCGAAGAAAGGCCAGACTGAATTTCCACAGGTCGGCATACTCTAGGGCATCCACGGAAACGTAGGCCTGAGGTTCGAAGGACTCCAGCATAGCTTGCAATTCCTCTAGTGTGGATTGCCGGAGGAAGGCGAGGGGGATGTTCCCGGTCCGGCCTTTGCCGATCCTGCCTCCTGATTTTTCCTGCATGTACAGGGACAGGTCCGAGTTTGAATAGCCGAAGACGCTGTCGCCGGCAAACTCGGTTTCCGATACCGGTATCATCCGGTCCCCGGTCCGAAGGTAGTGGACATTGTTCACCGTACCTCGGCCGGCCTCGAATAAGGCCGGGATGAAAAATGCGGGGAAATCCGGGGGGGTCTTGCTGTCCCTCAGAACGGAAAGGATGGCTTCGGGCTCCGCCGGGAAATGCCCGCGCAGGGTGGAATCGCTGCGGCTTATGAAGATAAGATTGAACGAATAATCCCGGTTTGCCATCAGGACCTTCTGCACAATTTCCCGGTTGATCCGCACGGCCTCTTTTTCGGTGCGGGACCTTGAATTGGTGAGGATGTAGAAGATCGGCGACCGGTCCCGGAATGCAAGTTCCAGGGTTTTCCGGTCCCACCGTGTTAGCAGGAGGCAGTCCTGGACCGTCTGTATCCCGGTGGGATCATCATCCAGGACAACAATCTTGATCTTGCCGCTTTCCAGCAGGGCGGAGATCTCCTCCCTGCGGTTCTCAGTTTCTGCCGGGGGCAGATCCCCGACGATCTTGGCATACGACCGGTCTGCCATAGGATGGTTTTTCTTAACGGTTCAGGATCAGCTTGCCCGTGAGCATCCTGTCCTCGAACCGGATGCGGTAAAAATAGATACCGTTCCCCAGCTGGCCTGGATACCATGTAACCCGGTGCTCGCCTCCGGGCTGGAACCCGCTCTGCAGGATATTGAGAATCCTGCCGTCCAAAACCAGGATGGAGACCTCCACATATCCGCCCTCCGGGATCAGGTACCGGATGCTGGTCGAGTGGCTGAACGGGTTCGGATAGCAATCGGCCCGGAACAGTCCCCCGCTCCTGACCACAGGCCTGGATGAGGTGGCCACGCCAGTGCCGAATGTGGCCTCGGTCAGTGCAGACCAGGTATTCCCGCTCTTTGCCCTGGCCCTGACCGTTACATCCGATTCGACCATCAGTGGTGCTTCGTAGAGGATGGCGTGGGACAGGGATACCGCACCCCCGGACTCCCTGGGGTCCTCCCCGTCTATGCTGTAATAGACATCCCCTTCGGCGGCGCTTATCACAAGTTCGACGGGATCTGAAACCGGGCCTCCGTGGGGACTGAAAACCGGGGCGTCCATGGAAGGATAAAGGCCCGCATTCCTGAACTGCTGGAGGACGATGCCGCTTCGTTCAGGGAAATAATTGGTTTCAAGGTCCTGTTTTTCGACCAGCCAGTGGTCATCCCTGGTATAGAGCGAGACCGGGGTGTTCCGCACGTGAAGATCCCTGCGGTAATCCCCCCAGCGTGCGGATTCGCAGATAATGGCCGGATCAAGGTCATCCGCCAGTTCAAGGAAACGGCTGAGGGTGGCTTCGGCGGTAAGCGCCCCGCCGTTGAAAAAATGCTTTTGTATATGATCGGCGAACCTCAGCCTGAATTCTTCATTTGCCCGAAGCCGGGTATAGATGGTGCTGGGAGAACCATCATTCTCATCCACCAGGTTGGCGTTCACGTCGGACAGGGAATTCTCGCCGTCCCAGCTGAAAAAGCGGAATCCGTAGAGCGGATCCACCCGGTTCCGGGCGGCGATCCAGTTGTTATGGTCCCAGTCGAGGTTCCCGATGTAGATGTTGAACATCATGTAATCGATCAGGTTGTCCACATCCAGCAGGTTAGGATAGGAGGTGTTCGGGGTTCCGTCGGGATTGTTCCCCTGGATCTTCTGGTAGGCCGCATCCGTTGCCAGGCCGGAATTTGCCATGTTCAGGGTCTGTGTCCACGCCGCAGTATTCCCGTCTATAAGTCCACCGTGATCCTTCACCACGTCGAAATCATCCTCCTGCCCGTAGAGGTAGGATTCCATGAAATCGTTGTTCAGCTTTTCGGTGATGGTGTAGATACCCCAGTAAAGCCCGTTCAGGTAAAGGTGGACGTACCGGCTGTGGGGGGAGGCATGGCCCATGTCAAGCTGGGTGTTCTTGGCGAAGGGGTCCCTTATCAGGAGCGACCGCCGCAACTGTTCCAGGTTATTATGGCTCCAGGAGAAATTGTAGCCGGCGCGGAGGATCAGGGTATTGAAATCATTCGTGGCATCCCGGCCGTCGAAGAGGTTGAAGTTCAGGCGCGTGGGACCAAACTCGCTGCGGAATACCAGGCGCAGGGAATGCTTCTGGCTGTTGTCCGGCACCCGGCTGTTCCCTCCGTGGAGGCGCAGGCCGCAGTTGATCTGGAACTGCCGGCCGGTTGAGGGATCAAGGTATTCGGCGGAGATCTGTCGTTCCCAGTTCCTTCCCAGGCTGTTTTCCTTCTGGCCGGTATGGATGTATATCCCGCCGGTGAGCGGGTCCGTACTCTGCGAGAAGAGGTTATCGATGTCCGTGACGATCGACAGGGAAGGAATGGAAGAAAGGGCTTCTTCGAACAGGTCCTTGTAGGCAGGGTTATCGCATACTTCCGGATCCATCTCGTAATCGGCCGGGGGATCTGGACTGATGTGCAGGAAATGTCCCCACACGGCCGGGTAGCCCGGCGGGTCCGGCGGCTGCCTGACGATACTGTCCGCAAAGAGATAGGTATGGGAAACGACCTCGCTGGCAGCGTTCGATGCATTGACCGCCACGGCGCTCAGGGGGGTAGTGGTCTGTATCTGGACGGGGCTGCTGTAGAGTTGCCCTTTTCCTGCCGAAGGCCGGGTCCCGTCTGTCGTGTAGTAGATCTTCAGGGACGGGTTCCCCACCGTAAGTTCCACATCGAACGCCTCCTTGTAAAAGCCCCTGGGTTTGCTGAAGACCGGCGTAAGGACCGAGCTGCCCAGGCTGTTCTCCATTCCCGGCGTAGGCTCCGTGAAATAGGTATACTGGGTACCGTAGATGCCGTATGAGATATCCGCCCGCTGAGCCGGGAACATGCTGCCGTAATCGTAGGAGACGGTGCTCCCGTCGGGTTCGACCAGGGCCAGGTATTCCCCGGATCCGGATAATTTGAAGTTGGTATGGAGGTTTTGTGCGGGATCGGCGCGGTCCTCCCCCGAAGCAAAAACGACCAGGTAGCCGCCTGCCTCCAGGGTGATGTCCGGGAACTTCCATTTGATAAGGATGCCGGGGTTGTCCGTCAGGTACCATCCGCTTAGGTTCAGGTCCGAAGTACCCGGGTTATGCAGTTCGATCCAGTCCGAATAGTTGCTGTCATCATCCGCCAGGGTGCTGTTGTTGATGGCCATGAATTCCGTGATCAGGACCTTCCCGCTTCCGGTCCCCATGGCTTGGGACAGCCCTGCGGTCAGCATAAGCAGGACCGGGATCTGAATACGAAGAATGGTTTTGAATTTCATAATGCTGGAATGATGAGATGTTGAGATGGATCAGGCAGGTTTCAGGTTCAGGATCTTCCTGGCCTGTTTCGGGCCGGCGATTTCGAATTCAAGGGAAAGGATCAGTTCCGCAAGGCGCTCCACAAGCTCTGCATTCGATCCGGCCGTCTTTCCCGGAGCGTAGTAAAAGGAATCCTCGAACCCCACCCTGAGAACGGTGGCCCCCATGGAGAGGGCGCTGGCCTGCAGGGAAAAATCCGGCATCCGGTCCTGCGTCAATCCCCAGTGCGCACCTTCCTCCACGAGCGATAGCATAAAATGCATGTTTTGTGCTGTGGCGGAAAGGGCTCCACGGGTTCCCAGACAAAAATTAAAATGCAGGGGCCGGTCGATTACGCCCTCTTCGGCCAGCAAGATACTGGTCTCGACCATGCTTAGGTCGAAGCACTCCAGCTCCGGTTTTACACTGCGTTCCTTCATCCGCTTCGCCCAGAACCGGATGTCGGGGATTGTATTGATGTATACATCCTCCCCGAAGTTAACGGATCCCATGTTCAGGGAAGCGACCTCGACGCGTGGTTCGTCCAGACAGACGCAGCGCTGTTCCAGGGTCAGGTCCGCCAATCCCCCCGTGGATCCCTGTACGATGATGTCCGTCTTTGCGGTGAAAATATCCAGCGTCCTGCGGAATACCTCCAGGTCAAAAGTCTGTTCCCCGGTCTCGTCCCTTACGTGCAGGTGCACCATGCCGGCCCCTGCGGATGCACAATCCACGATTTCCCGGGCAACCTCCCCGGCCTGCACGGGATTCCTGCAGCCGGCCGGGATTTTCTTCCCGGTATGGCTGACCGGTGCAACGCATATGATCACCTTTTTATCCTTCACAATGCCGGTGCTGGATTATAATTTGTAAATCTATCTCTTAAAAATTATATTAGCAATAAAAACGTTTGCATATTTACAGAAACGCCTGCATTATAACAAATTTAAAAATAGGGAAATAAAATATGTAAACGTTATCATAAATCAGGTCCCCACTAACGATTTGATTTTAAAAATGAAAGGGATTTTAACCAAAGCCGGACTGCTGGGTAGTCTGTTGCTTTTAACGGCCTGCCGGCAGGACCGGGAAGTGATCCTGGTGCCGGCCAACCGTAACAGCAGGACCCTGTTCGGGGTGGAATGGCTCGAGGGGCGGCTGGAGGCCGCCGGTTATGCCGTGAACAGGACTGATACCCTGCCGGGAAATTTGCATGCCTGGAGAATTGTGGTGGGACTCCGGCAGGACAGCCTCCTTATGGGGATGCCGGGAGGGGAAACCGGTACAGGATCCCCGACCGAAGGCTGGACACGGAAAACAGGCCGGGAAGGATTTACCGTACGTTCCGCTCAGAAGCTCATTCGGATCAAGGGCGAGGATCCTTCCGGGACCCTTTACGGATGCATCGAACTTGCCGGAAGGATCGAACGGGAAGGCGGGCTTCCCGGTGAGCTCAATTTTTCGGATGCGCCTGAAATGGTGGTGCGGGGGACCTGCGTGGGACTGCAGAAAACGCATTACCTTCCGGGCAGGCGTATGTACGAGTATCCCTATACACCGGAGAACTTTCCCTGGTTTTACGACCGGGAGCTCTGGATCGAGTACCTGGACCTGCTTGCGGCAAACCGTTACAACGCACTTTTTCTCTGGAACGGGCATCCCTTTGCATCCCTGGTAAGGCTGGAGGATTATCCCTGCGCGGTCGAGGTGGACGACGAAACCTTCCGCAAAAACGAGGAGATGTTTGCCTTCCTGACGACCGAGGCCGAGCGCCGGGGGATCACGGTCATCCAGACGTTTTACAATATCATACTTTCCAAACCCTTTGCAGAGAAGCACGGGCTGGCGACGCAGGACCGTTCGCGGCCCATTACACCGCTGATTTCGGACTATACCCGCAAATCGGTGGCCGCCTTTATCGAGAAGTATCCGAATGTGGGACTCATGGTCACCCTGGGGGAGGCGATCGACACATACGAGGACGACGTGGCATGGTTTACCCAGACCATCATTCCCGGGGTGAAGGACGGGCTTGCAGCACTGGGCCGGACCGACGAGCCTCCCATATTCCTGAGGGGGCACGATACGGATCCCAGGATGGTAATGGAAGCCGCCCTGCCGCTGTACCGTAACCTGTATACTACTTACAAATACAACGGGGAATCGCTCACTACCTATGAACCGAGGGGTTCCTGGGCCACCATACCGCACGAAATGAGCGAACTCGGGTCCCTGCACATTGCCAATGTGCATATCCTGGCCAACCTGGAACCCTTTCGCTACGGCTCCCCGGAATTCATCCGGAAATGCGTTGGCGCCATGCAGGATATCCAGGGTGCCAGGGGTCTGCATCTTTATCCGCAGGCTTCTTACTGGGACTGGCCGTATACAGCCGACCGGAGCGATCCGCGCCTGCTGCAGATCCACAGGGACTGGGTCTGGTACCGGGCATGGGGGAGGTATGCCTGGAGCAGGAACCGCCAGTCCGCCGACGAAACCGCTTACTGGTCGGATGCCTTCGGAAGCTTTTACGGCTGCAGGGGGTGCGGACAGCACATCCTGAAAGCCTACGACCAGATGGGGGAGATCGCACCCAAGCTGTTGAGGCGCTTCGGGATCTCGGACGGGAACCGGCAAACCCTCCTGCTGGGCATGTTCATGAGCCAGCTTGTCAACCCTTATAAATGGAGGGTATTCCCGAGTTTTTTAGCATCCAACGGTCCGGAAGGGGAGATCCTGGTGGATTACGCCAGGAAGGAATGGAAGGGGGAGCCCCACAACGGTGAAACGCCACCGCAGATCATTGAAGAGGTACTGGCTCACGGGGAAAAAGCCGTGCAGTCCCTGGAGTCGGCCAAACCCTATGTAAAGAAAAACAGGGAGGAATTCCGGCGCCTTCTGAACGATGCATACTGCTACCGGGACATTGCCCGCTTCTTCGGGCACAAGGCGGAAGCGGCCATGCATGTGCTGCGCTACCAGTACTCCCGCGACCTTGCCGACCTTGAATCCGCCCTCCCCTGCCTGGAGGCAAGCGTGGAGGTATACCGGGATCTGGCCGGGCGTACGCACGACACTTACCTGTATGCGAACAGCATGCAGACCGCCCAGAGGAGAATCCCCATCACCGGGCGGGACGGGAAGAATAAAACCTGGGATGAATTGCTCGTGCATTACGAAGATGAACTGGAAAACTTCCGCAGGAACCTGGAGATGCTAAGGAGCGCGGGACCCGCAGCCGCTTCCCGGGAATATCCCGTTCTGATACCCGTTGAAGTTGAGTTTACGGACGGGGCCCCGTCCCTCTATCCTCTTTCATGCGGGGAAAGGATTTATTCGGACAGGGACTTTGTCATCGACAGCATTGCCCCCGAGCTGAGAGATATGACCGGGATACGGCTGTCTTACGGGAAGCAGAGGGAGGAAGGCACCCTCATACGCTTCCGCAGCGAGGTGCCGGTAAAAGTGCTCGTGGGATATTTCAACGGGCACTCCTACAGCATCCTGGACCCGCCATCGCTCGAAACGGATGCCAGTGCGAACGACCGCGGGCAGGCGGATATCCGGATCGCCAATGCAATCCGCATCCCGGGACTTTATCCCGTGAACCTGAATACCTATAATTTCGAACCCGGTAAGAACACCCTGCGGCTGGGGAAGGGGATCGCCCTGGTCCTCGGATTTATGGACGGGAACCAGGAAATCCCGACTCACGATGCCGGGATATTCCCTGCCGGTGAGGGGGAGCTACCTGTGGACTGGCTGTTTTATTAAGATATGGCTTATACAATCAATAAATACCTGGGCAAATCCATGCTGCCCGTCGATATCGTCCTGGCCCCGGAATGGTGGAACCGGCATGAGGGGATGTGCTTCGACCGGGACTTTTTCTTTCACCCTGCCCGCAGGGTGGAGGAGGAGCAGAGGATGGAACGGATATTATACGAACGCTGGGGGCGTTTCGGTCTGGGGGAACACAGGAATGAAAAACGCCCGGAACTGGGAGCGGTCCACCTGGCTGCGGGATTCCTGCTGTCCGAAATGCTCGGGTGCCAAGTGCTGTATACCGAAGCCCATCCTCCCAGGGTGGTATGCAGGCATGCCGAGACCCTTGAAATTGACGTTGAAAAAGCCTTCCGTGCGGATTGCTACCGGCAGCAGGAAGGGATGTGGCAAAGCCTCAAAATACGTCACGGATACCTGACCGGGGATATAAACTGGGGCGGGATACTGAACCTGGCCATGGACCTGAGGGGCGAACGGATCTTTACGGATATGATGGAAAATCCGGATGGAACCCGTAACCTGTTCAAAGACATCGGCCTGTTGATTGAAAGATTTCTTGCCGGGATCGCGAAGGAGACCGGAACGACCTCCATCTCGGTGAACCGGACGGTTAAGCACCTGGAACAGCCGGTACTCCTGCATTCCCAATGTACCCACACGATGATCTCAGCAGCGGACTACGAACAATTTTTAATGCTTTTCGATGTTCGCTGGAGCAGCCACCGCCCCTTTGGGATCCATTACTGCGGTCCGGATGCGCACCGGATGGCGGAAAGTTTTGCCAGGCTGCCACGCCTGGATTTCCTGGATGTGGGTTGGGGAGGGGATGTAAAAACGCTCCGGAAGCACCTGCCCGGAACCTTCCTGAACATCCGGCTGAGCCCGGTGGAGATCGTGCGAAAATCCCCGGAGGAGATCCGGGCCGATATAAGGCGGCTGGTAAAAGAATCGGACAATCCCTATCTTACGGGAGTCTGCTGCATCAACATGGATGAAAAGGTGGGGGATGAAAAAATCGATGCCATTTTTAATGCGGTCGCCGAACTCAGGGAAGAATATGAAAAAAACCCTTATTGAAGCATGCATCGCGCTTTTGGCCTTGCTTGTTTTCGCCGGGTGCTCAACGCCGGGGGACATCCGGGAAGAGGTTTTTTTAGAACAGAAATGGATGACCATCCTCTGCGAAAGCCAGCAGCTTGACTACGGGAGTTTTGAGCGGCTTTATGCAGTGAGGGAACGGTGGACCGAAGTGAACCTGCCCCATAACTGGGATGATTACGGAGGTTACCGCCGGCTTATACACGGCAACCTTCACGGTATGCATGGTATGCCCGGGAACTGCCCCTGGAACGGAAATGGGCGGGAAAGCGCATTTTT
>CAZNQG010000070.1:0-18467 GCA_964575235.1 uncultured Bacteroides sp. | reverse complement strand
TTACTAAAATTTATCATAATAATATTTGGATTTTAAAACAGTACCTGACATCGCGCAGCTATGTAGTGCCGTTCCGACGTCCCGGAGGTATCGAAATTATGCAGCGGCGTTTTGACCATGTCGGAATCAGGGCACACGGGAGGGGTTCGGGTTCCCGGCTGCCTCGCTGCCCGGTGGCAAGGATTACCGGCGCACGGAGTTGAGGATCTGGTAGGCGATCAGCCGGTCGTAGCGGGAGGTGTTGGTCGACAGGTAGACGTAAACGACGTAATCGTTCTCCGCTTCGTAATAGCTTCCCTCCAGGTAAGCTGCATCGGGGAATTTTGAATCATCGCGGATAAATACGTACTCGTAGTTGTAATACCCCTGCTTCAGCAGAATATCCAGTTTGTAAGCCTTTTCTTCAAAGTCGTATTCCATCCGGTTGATATCGTTGAATTCCCAGTTGTTCAGCGCACCCGAAACATAAACCTGTCCGCCCACCACCGGGGCGTCCAGGGGAAGGCTGAAATGGACACTTACGTAGTCCGATTCGGTCTCCCTGTTCACCCCTTCCTGCACCTCAATATAGAAACGCCCGTTGAGGTCCTCCCGGTAAAAATATCGACCGTTGTTCCTGGGCTCATCGGGGTAAAGGTATACGTGGTAAAGGGGTGCGCGGTATTCAATATCCCGGACCCGCTCCGACATGTAGCGCATGCTTTTAATGTCAAAATACCGGTATTCGTTCCCCGCTTTAAAAATGTTTCCGGACTGGTGGGTGTAATCCAGCTCATTATCCCTTACGAATAAGGGTTTCAGGTTCCGGATGGACATATTCCAGCGATTGTTCTGTTGTATGGCCACCTTGATATCGGAATAGGGATCATCCAGGGTAACCGGGCCCAGCAGCACCTTGAAACTGACCTGGTGGCCGTCGTCCCGGTACCGGTTCATAACCGGCCTGGAAGCCCTTCCCGCAACGCTTGCCAGGGATTCCGATACGGAGAAACGTTTAACGAGAAGGAGCTTGCTTTCGTCGTAGTCCTCGAAAACCTTTACGACATAGTTGCCCGACAGCAGGATCCGGACATCATCGTTGGGTATGGTCACCCGGTAATGGACGTAATTTACAGTGGTATTGAAGCTGAGCGAATAATCCTGGATCGGCTGATGGGCGAACCCCGACATATACTCCTCCACCTGGAGTCCCGAGGGGTACCAGTCCGCATCGCAGTGTTCAACGGTGTAGAAATAATTTCCGATCTGGTCCGTCAGCTCATCGAAGTCCAGGCTCAGGCGGTCCAGGCTGTTCAGCTCAATGATGGGATAGCTGAGGTCCCATCCGCTCCGGTGCAACTGCACGGCCCGGATGCTCTCCCGGTATATCCTGTCGGAATAAAAGTCCTCCTGGCCGCAGATGACGGACGGAATTGCCGCCAGTAACCAGAGAAGCGGGATCTGTCTTTTATTTAGATTGAAAATAAGTTTGATCATGCCGGAGGTTTCATGTTTTACGGTAAATCGCGGAAAGTGCTTTTCAATTATCTAAATCTCAACATATTAAGAATGGTACATGTGAAAAAATAAAGACCATTCGCTCCAGGGCTCAATCTTGCAGGGAATCTAAAAATACCTATTTTTGTCAAACGTTTTTAGCTAATCAAAAATTATTCCATGTCCAAGGTAATTAAGATCAGAAAAGGTCTTGATATCAAACTCAAAGGAACAGCTGAAAAAATCATTTCTCAAGCAGACCCTGCCGCAACGTACGCAACAAAACCAACAGATTTTCCGGGGATTACACCCAAACTGGCTGCCAGACCCGAAGACAAGGTAAAAGCAGGATCGGTCCTTTTCTTTGATAAAGTCAGACCTGAAATCAAATTCACCTCACCGGTCAGCGGAGTTGTAAAAGCCGTGAACCGGGGTGAACGGCGGCGCATACTCGAGGTTGTGGTGGAATCGGACGGAAAAAATGAAGCGGCGGATTTCAAGTCGGGAGATCCCGTGAAAATGAGCCGTGAAGAGGTACAGCAAAAGATACTTGATGCCGGACTCTGGCCTGCCCTCAGGCAGCGCCCTTATGCCGTTATTGCCCGGCCGGAGATCATCCCCAAGTCCATTTTTATCTCCGGCTTTGATTCAGCTCCCCTTGCACCGGATATGGATTTCATAGTAAAGGGTCAGAACCGTGCATTCCAGACAGGTGTAGATGCCCTCAAGAAACTGACCCCGGGCGAGGTTCATCTTTCCCTGAATGAGGCATACCCTCCATCGGATGTATTTACGGGCGCCAAGGGTGTCAGCATTCACTATTTCAGGGGTCGCCATCCTGCGGGACTCCCGGGAATCCAGATCCACCATATCGATCCCGTTAACAAAGACGAAACCGTATGGTACATCAATCCCCAGGAAGTGATCATGATCGGCCGCCTGTTCGAGACCGGCCGTTACGATGCCACCAAAACCATCGCCCTGACCGGTTCCGAGGTTCAAAAACCCAGGTATTACAAAGTCATCGGGGGGACATCGATCGAACCTCTCGTGGCAGGCAGGGTAACAGGCGGGAACCTCCGCTATATCAGCGGGAATGCATTGACCGGATCCCGTATCAGCAAAATCGGATACCTCGGTTATTACGACAGTCAGCTTACCATCCTTCCCGAAGGGGATCGTTATGAGATGCTTGGCTGGATTCTGCCCGGGATCAATAAGTTCAGCATTTCACACAGTTTTCCGACATGGCTCTTACCTTCAAAGCGTTACCGGATCGATACCAACCTGCAGGGAAGCGTCCGGCCGTTTGTCCTCACAGGCGAGTATGAGAAGGTCCTCCCCATGAGCATTTATCCCATGCAATTACTGAAATCCATCCTGGTTGAGGATATCGAGAAAATGGAGGCGCTGGGGATCTACGAAGTAGGTGAGGAGGAATTTGCACTCTGTGAATTTGTTTGTCCTTCGAAGATTGAGATACAGTCCATCATCAGACAGGGTATTGATCTCATGATCAAGGAATTAGAATAGAATGAATCGATTAAATCATCCCACAGTATGAGTTCAATAAGAAGGTTTGTTGACAGGATCAAACCACACTTCGAGAAAGGAGGGAAGTTCGCCTACCTTCAGTCCACATTCGAAGCCTTTGAGACCTTCCTGTTTGTCCCCAAAACGGTGACCCGGAAGGGATCACACATCCGTGATGCCATGGATATGAAGCGCACTATGATCATCGTGGTAATGGCCCTGGTGCCCGCGCTCCTTTTTGGGATGTGGAACACCGGCTACCAGAATTCCCTTGCCATGGGACTGGAAAGGGGACTGCTGGAAAACTTCTGGTTCGGTTTCCTGCGGGTTTTCCCGATCCTGGTCGTTTCGTACGTGGTTGGACTTGGCACCGAATTCATTTTCGCACAGATCCGGCATCACGAAGTGAACGAGGGATTCCTGGTTACGGGTATCCTCATCCCCATGGTGCTTCCCGTGGATACACCCCTCTGGATGGTAGCGGTAGCCACGCTTTTTGCCGTGATCATCGGCAAGGAGGTATTCGGGGGAACCGGGATGAACATCCTGAATCCTGCGCTAACGGCAAGGGCATTCCTGTTCTTTGCCTATCCGACCTACATGTCGGGTGATCTGGTCTGGATCAAGGGACTCTTGAACGGGGAGGGCGTCATCGATGGTTTCAGCGGGGCAACGGCCCTGGGACAGGCAGCCATCAATGAACCGGTGATCCTGAACACCAACGGTAATGCCATGACGGCCATGGATATGTTCACGGGCACCATACCCGGATCCATCGGGGAGACATCGACCCTGGCCATCCTGCTGGGGGCCCTGTTCCTGATCTATACGGGAGTGGGCAGCTGGAAAATCATGCTTTCGGTCTTTGCGGGAGGCAGTTTTATGGGACTGCTTCTGAATGCTTTCGGAGGAAATACCCTGATGGAAATACCATTCTGGCAACACCTGATGCTCGGGGGATTCGCCTTTGGTGCTGTCTTCATGGCAACCGATCCGGTAAGTGCGGCTCAAACCGAGAAAGGGAAATGGATCTACGGATTCCTGATCGGGGTGCTGGCCATCATCATCCGGGTATTGAACCCGGCCTTCCCGGAAGGCGTCATGCTGGCCATACTGCTTATGAACGTTTTCGCTCCGCTGATCGACCATTATGTGATTGAGGCTCATATCAGAAGCCGCCTTAAGAGGGCCAGAGTTAATACAAATGAAAACAACATTTAAGCAATGAAGAGTTACAGCAATACATACATCTTCATCTTTTCCACGGTGATGGTGATTATCGTTGCCACACTGCTTACCTTTGTTTCAGAATCTCTCCGGCCCTACCAGGAGAAGAACATCGAAGTGGAAAAGAAGCTGGATATCCTGCGTTCCGTTAACCTGGCCGGTGAGGTGAACCAGGTGAAGGATAAGGCCCGGTATGTAGAGGAAGAATATGCCCGTAACATCACCAAAAGCCTGGTCATCAACGAGGCCGGAGAGTTACTGGAAGGGGAGGAGGCCTTCACGATAAGCATGAAGGAGCAGCTGAGCAAGTCCCCGGAAGAACGCAAACTGCCCATCTTCATATACACATCCCCGGAAGGGAAGGAAATCAACATCGTCCCCCTCCAGGGAAAGGGTTTGTGGGGACCCATCTGGGGTTACATCTCCTTCCGGGAGGATATGTCAACCGTTTACGGAGCCACTTTTTCGCACGCCAAGGAGACCCCGGGACTGGGAGCCGAAATTGCACAGGATTTTTTCCAGGACCAGTTTATCGGGAAAAAGATCTTTGATGAAGGGAATAAGTTTGTTTCCGTTAAGGTCCTCAAGGGAGGAACCGATCCGGATGATCCGCATGCCGTGGATGCCATCTCCGGAGGGACCATCACTTCGGTGGCGCTTCAGAAGATGCTGTATGTATGCCTCGGCAATTACGAAACGTATTTCAAGAACAAAAGCACAAGCAATGAGTGAGAGAGAACCCCTGTTCAGCAGCAAGAACCTGAAACTTCTGCGTGATCCGCTGAACGACAGCAACCCCATCACCGTCCAGGTGCTCGGGATCTGTTCGGCACTAGCCGTTACCGTCAAGCTTGAAAATTCCGTCGTGATGGCCTTCAGCGTTATAGCCGTACTGAGTGTATCGAACGTGGTTATATCCCTGCTGAGGAATTACATTCCCCCGAGGATCCGGATCATCGTTCAACTGGTGGTCATTGCCACCATGGTGATCCTGGTCGACGAGATCCTCCAGGCCTTCGCATACGATGTGAGCAAACAGCTTTCGGTTTTCGTGGGACTGATCATCACCAACTGCATCATCATGGGGAGGCTGGAGGCGTTTGCGCTGGCAAACAAACCCTGGCCGGCCTTCCTGGACGGCATAGGGAACGCCGCCGGCTACGGCATTATTCTCGTCATCGTGGCGTTTTTCCGGGAGCTCCTGGGATCGGGAACGATCTGGGGTTACCCGGTATTCGATAAGATTGGGCTGTACCGCACCGGCTACGAGAATAACGGCATGATGATCCTTCCTCCCATGGCCCTGGTAACGGTGGGGATCATCATATGGGTTCAGAGGTCAAGGAACCGGAAATTAATCGAATCGAAATAAAAGACAGCAAGCTATGGAAAACTATATCAGCCTGTTCGTCAGGTCCATCTTCATCGACAACATGATATTCGCATACTTCCTGGGTATGTGCTCCTACCTTGCAGTGTCGAAGACGGTCAAGACTTCGACGGGACTGGGACTCGCCGTCATATTTGTGCTGGGGTTCACCCTCCCGATCAACTACCTGATTGAAAACTACGTCCTGAAAGCCGGGGCCCTTCAGTGGCTGAGCCCGGCCCTTGCCGATGTTGATCTCAGCTTCCTGAGCTTTATCCTGTTTATCGCCGTGATCGCATCCATGGTACAGCTCGTGGAAATGGTGGTTGAGAAGTTTGCCCCGGCGCTTTACTCTTCCCTGGGCATATTCCTTCCCCTGATCGCCGTAAACTGTGCCATCCTGGGGGGATCGCTCTTCATGCAGGAAAGAGAATACGTGAACATCGGCGAGGCAACCGTATTCGGGCTGGGTTCCGGTGTGGGTTTCTTCCTCGCCATTGTTGGGATTGCAGCCATCCGGGAAAAAATACAATACTCGAATGTTCCCGCGCCCCTGCGTGGATTGGGCATCACCTTTATCATAACCGGACTCATGGGAATTGCTTTCATGAGCTTTATGGGCATTAAACTTTAAAAGGACTATCGAAATGCTGCCGTTAGTATCGCAATTTGGGATCATCCTGATCAGCATCGCCATATTTCTGGTGATCATCCTGTCGCTCGTGGTCATTCTGCTTTACGCCAGGGCAAAGCTGACCCCCCAGGGAGAGGTCAAGCTGCAGGTGAACGATAAGGTTCTCACCGTCAGTCCGGGGAATACCCTCCTGCGGACCCTGAGCACCCAGAACATCTTCCTGCCGTCGGCATGCGGGGGAGGGGGGACCTGCGCCATGTGCAAGGCCCAGGTGCTGGAAGGCGGGGGTTCCATACTCCAGACCGAAAAAGGTTTCTTCACAAGGAAGGAACAGCAGGACAACTGGCGTCTGGGCTGCCAGGTCAAGATACGCGGCGATATGAAAATCAAGATCCCCGAGGCTATTCTGGGGATCAAGAAATGGGAGTGCGAGGTTGTGTCGAACCATAATGTGGCCACCTTCATCAAGGAATTCGTCGTCCGCCTGCCCGAAGGGGAGACCCTTGATTTTAAATCCGGCGGATATGTACAGATCGATGTTCCGAAGGTGGAAGTGGACTTTGGCAGGGACATCGATGTAGAACAGGAATACAGGGACGAATGGGACAAATTCAAGATGTGGGACCTCAAAATGAAGAACAGCGAGGAAACCTACCGGGCATATTCCATGGCCAACCATCCGGCCGAAGGCAACATCGTGATGCTCAACATACGTATCGCCACACCGCCATGGGATAAATCCAGGGGAAGTTTCATGAAGGTCAATCCCGGCGTGTGCTCATCCTATATCTTTTCCCGCAAACCCGGAGACAAGGTGAGCCTGTCCGGTCCCTACGGGGAATTCCATATCAAGGATTCGGACCGCGATATGGTATACATCGGCGGAGGGGCCGGGATGGCCCCGCTGAGGTCGCATATCTTCCACCTGTTTCACACCGAGAAGACCGGCAGAAAAGTGTCCTACTGGTATGGAGCACGTTCCAAACGGGAAATTTTCTACGAGGAGGACTTCAGGGCTATCGAGGAGAAATTCCCGAATTTTGACTTCCACATCGCCCTGTCCGAACCCATTCCCGAGGATAACTGGACCGGCCTTACCGGGTTTATCCACCAGGTGCTCTACGATGAATACCTGAGCAAGCTGGAAGAACCCGAAGAGATCGAATATTACCTCTGCGGGCCTCCCATGATGAACGATGCCGTGCTTAAAATGCTTTACGACCTGGGCGTGCCCGATGAGATGATCGAATTCGACGATTTCGGTGGCTGATAACCCGCAACCGCATGAATAGCAACATCCTGTGGACGGGGATCCTGTTCCTGCTCCAGGTCCTGAATGCCTGCACAGGGGAGGATCCGGGAGTATGGATCAAAGTAGGAGGATCCACTCAGGGCACCTATTACACCGTTACCTACCAGGTCCCCGACAGCACCAGCTACCGGGAAGACCTCGAGCGTATCCTCGGCGAATTCGACATGTCCTTTTCCACCTACCTTGATTCTTCGCTTATTTCACGCTTCAACCAGGGGGAGGAAGGGCTTGTCCCCAATGCCTGGTTCCGCGAATGTTTCCTTGGAGCGGAAGAGGTATACCGTGCGACGGGAGGCGTCTTCGATGTAACGGTTGCACCCCTGGTGAATGCATGGGGATTCGGTTTTACCGAGGCGGCAAACGTCGATTCCGCCCTGATCGACAGTATCCTGCAATATGTGGGAATGGACCGGGTAAGGATCTCGGGAGGTGTGATTCAACGGGATAAGGAAGGCATGATGCTCGATATGAATGCCATTGCCCAGGGATACGCGGTGGATGTCCTGTCTCGTTTCCTGGATTCAGAGGGGATCCGGAACTATCTTGTAGATATCGGCGGAGAGGTCAGGGCTGAGGGACATAACCCGAGGGGTACGGATTGGAAAATAGGAATAGACAAGCCCATTGAGGGATTGCAGATCTCCGGGCTGGAGTTGCAGGAGGTGCTTGGGGTGAAGGATCTCTCCGTTGCCACCTCAGGCAACTACCGAAGGTTCTACGAAAAGGACGGGATGAAGTATTCCCATACCATCGATCCGCGGACCGGCTACCCCGTCGTGCATGGACTGCTGAGTGCAACGGTCGTGGCGGGGGACTGCATGAAGGCCGATGCATATGCCACGGCGTTCATGGTCATGGGATTTGAACTTAGCCGTGCTTTCCTGGCGGACCGGGAAGAACTTGAAGCATACCTTATCTATAACGACAGTAAAGGGGACTACCGCGTCTGGTATACTCGCGGCATGAAAAAATACATCAGAAGCGGGAGGAAATAGATCAGGAACAAGCGCATCCATGCCCGCCTGCGCCGCCTTCTTTCCAGCATTTGTACTCGTCGTGCTTTACGCAGGTAATGCCCAGCCTGGCCATGTTCTTGTTCTTGCCGACGGATGTCTGCGGGAACCGGCCGTGCCTCACGAACAGGATCCTGAACGCCAGCGCCAGGAATGCAATACCCATCAGGATTGAGGACAGGATAAGGACTTTAAGGATCATGGCTCAAAGATAACACTTTTATGAAGAAACAAATTGTCAGGCCGTTTGTTTAACTTTACATCCCATTGCATAGTCCATAGCAGACTTGAAAACAGAAAGCCAGGAAAAGATACCATTTGAGGAATTTGCCAGGGATGTCCTTGCAGATTACCACCTTGCGCAGGTGAGCAGAAAATGCAGCGTGCTTGCAAGGAAGGAGGTCCTGACCGGCAAGGCCAAGTTCGGGATCTTCGGGGACGGCAAGGAAGTGGCCCAGATCGCCATGGCAAAGCAGTTCAGGAATGGGGACTGGCGTTCGGGGTATTACCGTGACCAGACCTTTCTGATGGCTGCCGGCATTGTTAGCCCGGAATCGTTTTTCGCCCAGATCTACGGGGATACCGATGCCGAAATGAATCCCGGGAATGCAGGAAGGTCATTCAACAACCACTTTGCCACTCCAAACATCCATCCCGACGGATCCTGGAGAGACCTGATGCAGCGGAAAAATACGGCAGCCGACCTGTCCCCCACCGCCGCACAGATGCCCAGGCTTGTGGGACTTGCATATGCATCGAAACTCTACCGGCAGAACCCGGATCTCAGGGAATATTCCATGTTCTCTCACGGGGGTAACGAGGTTGCTTTCGGAATGATCGGCGATGCGAGTACATCGGAGGGACATTTCTTCGAGACCATGAATGCAGCAGGGGTTCTGCAGATCCCCATGGCCGTGGCAGTGTGGGACGACGGATACGGCATTTCGGTAACCCGGGAATACCAGACCATCAAGCAAAGCATTTCCGAAGCCCTCAAGGGTTTTGAACGGCAGGGCAACAGCAACGGGATCCTGATCTACAGGGCAAGGGGGTGGGACTACCCCGGACTCTGCAAGGTATTCGAGGAAGGAATCTCGCGATGCAGGGAAGAACATGTGCCCGTACTGTTCCATATCGAGGAAATGAACCAGCCGCTTGGCCACTCAACCTCCGGTTCCCACGAACGGTACAAATCCCGGGAAAGGCTTGATTGGGAAAAGGAATTCGATCCGTTGAAGAAAATGCGCGAGTGGATGCTCGAAACCGGTATAGCGACGGAAAAATCCCTGGACGATCTTGAAACGGATGCGGAGCAGCTGGTACACAGGGCCAGGGATGCGGCATGGCGGAACTACAGTGAACAAATTCGACAGGAACGCGATGAACTGCTGGCGATACTCGAGCATAAAAGCTGCTTATGCGCGACGGACAAGATTGACAAAATCAGCCTCCTGAGGAAGAATCTTCTACAGGTTCCCAATCCCATCCGGAAGGACAATTTCTCGACGGCCAAGAAGATCCTGCGTTATATATGCCTGACCTGTCCCTCCCGGAAGGCTCTCCAGAAGGAGGTGAACGCCTGGCTCGACCGGCACTTTGAAGGGGCCTGGGACAGCTACAGCACCTGTCTCTATAATGAGACCGGGCGTTCCGCTCTTAACATTGAAAGGGTTCCTCCTGAATTCCCGGATGATACCCACGAGGTTCCGGGAAGGACCGTTTTGCATGAGAATTTTGACAGGCTTCTTGCTAAACATCCCTTGCTGGCGATCTTCGGTGAAGACACGGGCAAAATAGGCGGGGTGAATCAATGCCTGGAGGGACTCCAGGAAAAGTACGGGGAACTCCGGATAACCGATACCGGAATCCGGGAGAATACCATCATCGGTCAGGGGATTGGCATGGCCATGAGGGGATTAAGGCCCATTGCCGAGATCCAGTATTTCGATTACCTCCTTTATGCCCTGCAGACCATAAGCGATGACCTTGCAACCCTGCATTACCGTACCAGGGGGATTCAATCCGCTCCCCTTATTATCCGGACCCGGGGTCACCGGCTGGAAGGCATCTGGCATTCGGGCTCTCCCCTCAGCATGGTGATCAATTCCATCCGGGGGGTATACGTTTGCGTGCCACGGGACATGACCCGGGCGGCCGGAATGTACAATACCCTGCTGGAAGGTGCCGACCCGGCCCTGGTGATCGAACCCCTGAACGGGTACCGGCTCAAGGAGAAAATGCCTTCCAATCCGGGTGCGTTCCGAATACCGCTGGGCATTCCTGAAATCATACGCCCGGGGCGGGATATAACCCTGGCAACCTATGGCTCTTGTGTCCGGATAGCCAGGGAGGCATCAGACCAGCTCGCAGAATTCGATGTCGATGTGGAATTGATCGATATCCAGACCCTGATCCCGTTCGACCTTCCCGGTATGATCCTGGAATCCCTGAAGAAAACCGGAAGAGTGGTGTTTTTTGATGAGGATGTACCCGGCGGTGCCACCGCCTATATGATGCAGAAGGTTCTGGAAGAGCAGGGAGGGTACCGGCATCTTGAATCGGCGCCGGAGACCATTACCGGCCGGGATCACCGTCCGGCATACGGGACCGACGGTGATTACTTCTCGAATCCGAATGCCGAAGATGTTTTCGAAGTCCTGTATGACATGATGCACAGGGCAAATCCTTCAAAATATCCCCGGATTCATTGAACCGATGGATCCTAAGGTTCATGGCTCCCACTCCTGTTCGTGCCGGAGTCGTTTATATCTATGCGCCGGATTCTGTAATTCAGGGAGGCGATAAGAATGGTCATAACCGGACTGATCAAATTGAAAAAGCAGAAAGGCAGGTAGGTCAGGGTCGGAACTCCGAGTACTCGCGATTGGGTGGCTCCGCCTGTGTTCCACGGGACAAGCACGGAGGTGACCGTTCCGCCGTCCTCCAGGGTCCGGCTCAGGACTTCGGGTTTCAGTCCCCTTTCCCTGTAGGTTTTGGCAAACATTCTTCCCGGTACAACGATGGATATGTACTGGTCTGAAGCAGTGATGTTAAAGAATATACTGGTGATCACGGTAGAGGCGACCAGGGACCAGGTCGATGTGGCCCATTGAATGATGGTTTCCGAGATTCGCTTCAGGAGTCCCGCAGAATCCATCGCCCCGCCAAACGTCATCGCGGCAAGGATCAGCCATACGGTGTCCATCATCCCTGCCATGCCCCGGGTGGTCAGAAGATCATCTACCACCTCGTTCCCGGTTATGATGGAAATGTTTCCGAACATGGACTGTAAGATGGCAATGTAGGTACGTTTGAGGTATCCGTAAGATCCCCCGATCCGGCTGATCAGTTCGGGCTGGAAGATGATGGCAAAGACAGCACCAAGGAGCGTGCCAAACAAAATGGCCGGGAGGGGTGGCACCTTTTTAACGATGATGGCGATCAGGAGCACCGGCACGATGAGCAGGAAGGGAGAAATTGCAAAATTGAGTTCGATCTGATCCAGTACGGATTGTACCTCGGAAGCACTGTTCTGGTAATGGTTGGCGAGACCGATAACCAGGAAGATGATCAGGGTAATACCCATGGAGGGCACCGTTGTGATCATCATGTAACGGATGTGCGTAAAAAGATCGGTCCCGGCCATGGCGGGGGCGAGGTTGGTCGTATCGGAGAGCGGTGACATTTTGTCACCAAAATAGGCACCTGAAATAATGGCCCCGGCTACCAGGCCGGCCGGAAATCCAAGTGCCTGCCCGATGCCCAGCAGCGCTATTCCGATCGTGGCAATCGTTGACCAGGATGAGCCCGTAGCCAGGGATACAATGCTGCTGGTTACGACCGCCGCAAACAGGAAGATGCTTGGATGAATGACCTTCAGGCCGTAATAGATCAGTGTTGGCACAACCCCGCTGATCAGCCAGGTGCCCGCCAGAGAACCGATGAGGAGAAGGATGAGGATGGCCGGCATGGCCGAGGCGATGCTTTTCACCATCTGGGTACTGACATAGGCATAACTCACTTTAAGGCGTACAGCGATTACACCTGCCACAGCGGCAGCCAGCAACAGGGCAATCTGGTTGGCACCCGACAGGGTATCTTCACCAAAGAAAATTACATTCAGGGTCAGAAGCAATATCAGACACAGGATCGGGATGAATGCCTGCAGCAGCGTGGGTCTCTTCTTTGCTTCCTCCATCCGGTCGTCTTGATAAACCCTCACAAGATAGTAAAATGGACATTGTATTTAATGGAATGACTGCCGAAGTTCATTATAAATTTTACTTAAATAATAAAAAACCTGAATTCCGGGTATTATTTTTGTACTGAATTTGGATATATTGCATGTTGGCGGAGATTGTAACATGGAACTGAACATCGATTTTTTCAGCATTGACAACAACAAGGTGGCCAGGCAGGGCAGGGTCCTGATTTCGGAGCCCTTCCTGAACGACACCTATTTCAGGCGCTCCGTGGTACTGCTTACCGAGCACTCCGAGGAAGGTTCGATCGGTTTTGTGCTGAATAAGCCGGTGGACCTGTCCGTGAACGATGTACTTGCCGATTTTCCTGAGATTGATACCGAAGTGTCCATCGGCGGTCCGGTTAATACCAATACCATCCATTACATCCATACGCTTGGGGAAGTCATTCCGAACTCCGTCAAAGTTCTGGACAACCTGTACTGGGGGGGTGATTTTGAAGTCATAAAAGAGATGATCCGGTCCGGTAAGATCAAGGGATCCGAAATCCGCTTCTTCCTCGGATATGCCGGGTGGTCACCCAAGCAGCTGGAGAACGAGCTTTCGGAAAATGCATGGCTGGTCTCGGAGATGAAGACAGAACAGATCATGCAGGGACCGGGAGACAACCTCTGGAAGGAGGTTCTCGAAAAGTCCGGGGACAAATACAAAACCTGGGTGAATTTTCCGGAGAACCCGAGCCTGAACTGAGACCTCCATCCTGAACCATACCTGAGAACAGAAGGAACGGATTTTTATCCGCCCCTGCGGATGCCTTGAGGTTTAACGCGGCCCTGGGAACGGCCCGGAGTTCCTGGCGCTGGTCAGCAGGGAGACGGGGCCTAACGGAAATGAAGGCCCTGAAGGAAATGTGAGACCAGGTCCAGATCGATCAGGACGGGGAAGACAAACCCGTAAACGGCACCCAGAAAATGGGCATCGTGGTTTACGTTGTCCCGCTTCCTCCGGCTCATGTAGTGGCTGTAAACCAGGTAGAGGACAGCGAATACGATCCCTGGTATCGGCAGGACGGCAAAGAAATAAAGCCGGTCCAGCGGGGAAAAGAAAATACTGGTAAAAATCACGGCGGATACCGCTCCCGAAGCACCTACGGAATTGTACCAGCGATCGTTCCGGTAGCGGATGAGGGTGATCCCGGAAGACACAATGATACCGCCGAAATACAGAAGGCTGTAGGTTAAGGCTGGACTCCCGATGTATCCCGCGATCTTGAGCTGCTGGAACCACCTTTCCACGTTGGTGCCGAATGAGTAAAGCACGATCATGTTAATGATCAGGTGAGTCCAGTCTGCATGCAGGAAACCGTGTGTAATCACCCGGTACCATTCCCGTTTATGCACCACCTGGTAGGGATTGAGCATGAGGCGGGACATCACTTCATTGCTGTAAAAGGCGATGACCGTTATGATCAGGGTTACGATGATGATGATGAGCGTCATGTCAGTGCATGATTTTATAAGCCAGTTCCTTGAGCAGATCCCCGTGAGGTATGTTTCGGTTCCCGAAGCCTTTTGATTTCAGGTCGTATTCCCTCAACATGGAAATGACCTTCACGGTCTTTGCCGGAGTGTAGATCCTGGCAGCGCGTTCATAGTCCTGTACAAAATACGGATCGATCTTAAGGACGGATGCAACGTTTCGCCGGGAACGGTCTTTCAGTAAATGATAGTTCAGCAGCTTGCTGAAAAAATAGTAGACGGAAGTAATGGTCAGCGCGACCGGGTTGGTCCTGGGATTGCCTTCGAAATAGCGTATGATGCGGTTTGCCTTCAGCACGTCCTTGCGTGCCAGGGCATTGTTCAGTTCAAAATTGTTGTAATCCTTGCTGATCCCTATGTTTTCCTCGATCAGCCGGGGATTGATGGTATCTTCCCCGTCTCCCATGATCAGGAGGAGTTTTTCCAGTTCGTTTGCGATCTTACCGAGGTCACTTCCCAGGAACTCGGTCAGGATCATGGCGGCCTTGGGCTCGATCTTTTTATTCCTGGCCAGCAGGTAACTGTTGATCCAGGCAGGTATTTTGTCATCGTACAGGCGCTTCGACTCAAAAATGATCCCATTTTCTTCCAGGGCTTTGAAGAGCTTCTTGCGCCTGTCCAGTTTCCTGTACTTGTAATTGATAACCAACAGGGTAGAGGGGAGAGGATGCTCCACGTAATGGATCAGGTCTTCGATGTTCGCAAGCTCCTGGGCCTCCTTGACAATGATTACCTGGAGGCTGGACATCATGGGAAACTTCCTGGCTGCGTTGATGATCCCGGGAACATCTGTGTCCTTTCCGTAGAGCACAAGCTGATTGAATGTTTTTTCTTCCTCCTTCAGCACATTTTTTTCGATGGAATCCGTGATTACGTCGATAAAATATGGTTCTTCACCCATTAGAAAGTAAATGGGACTGTACTTTCCGCTTTTCAGGTCATTCAATATCTGCTCGAACATCATGGAGACAAGGTTAGAATCGCAGGTGCTTGACGGAGCGCCCACCCTCCTTTATTTCCTTCAGGGCGTCGATCCCGATGCTTATATGGTCATCCACGAACTGCTGGGTCACTTTCAGGTCGCTCTCCTGGGTTTTTATACCGGATGAAATCATCGGCTGGTCGGACACAAGCAGGAGGGCTCCCGCAGGAACCTTGTTTGCGAATCCCACGGTGAAGATGGTTGCAGTTTCCATGTCGATGGCCATGCACCTGGTTTTTTTAAGGTACTTCTTGAATACATTATCGTGCTCCCACACCCTCCGGTTCGTCGTAAATACCGTCCCCGTCCAGTAATCCTTTGCATGGTCCCGGATGGTAGAGGAAACGGCCCGTTGGAGGCTGAAGGCCGGCAATGCCGGTACCTCGGGTGGAAGGTAGTCGTTGGATGTGCCCTCGTTCCGTATGGCTGCAATGGGCAGGATCAGGTCGCCCAGCTTGTTTTTCTTTTTAAGTCCCCCGCACTTCCCCAGGAAAAGTACCGCCCTGGGCTGAATGGCGCTCAGCAGGTCCATGATGGTGGCCGCATTGGCGCTGCCCATCCCGAAATTAATGATGGTAATGCCCTCTGAAGTTGCGCATGGCATGGGCCTGGAGGGGTCCACAATGGATGTGTTCTGAAGGCTGCAGAAGCGGTCCAGGTAATGATCAAAATTCGTGAGCAGGATGTATTTTCCAAAGTCCTCCAGTTGCTGTCCCGTATAACGGACAAGCCAGTTCTCGACGATTTCCTTTTTTGTTTTCATGCCTGTGTTTTGTGCGGTTCTTATTATTTTTGTCCTGAACCGCGGGCGCTGCTCATGGAGGCTTTAAATTTACCAACTTATTCCTTTTCCGTGAAATCCGAGGGGGAAAGATCCTTTATTTTTGACCCCATTCGGCGGAAATATGTTCTGCTGACCCCCGAGGAGTGGGTCAGACAGCACTTCCTCCAGTACCTGGTCAGGGAAAAAGGGTTCCCTGCTTCCCTGATAGCGGTTGAAAAGGAATTCAGCTTCAACAGGATGAAAAAGCGGACAGATATCCTGGCACACAACCGGCGGGGCGAGCCCATCCTTCTCGTTGAGTGTAAGGCCCCGAGCGTGATCCTGACAAGGGATGCATTCGACCAGATCGGTCTGTACAACCTTACCCATAAGGTACCCTGGCTGATCGTAACCAATGGTATGAAGCATTACTGCTGCCGCTTCGACCCGGCCTCGGGGGAATACCGTTTTGCCGATCGAATCCCGGAATGGAATGAGGTTCAGGATTCCTGAGGGTTGATCAATTGAAGCAGACACACGTTCATCCAGCCTCTCTTATCCCTGATCCAGTCCTTTTTCATACCTGCTTCCCTGAATCCCAGTTTTTTGAAGAGTCCCATGCTGGCCTGGTTGTTTTCGGAAACGTTGCAGTATAATTGGTGAAGGTTCAGCCGTTCGAAGGCATAAGAAATCAGGATGGAAAGAGCTTCCGAAGCCATTCCCTGCATCCTGTCCTCCTTCCTGGCGATGAGTATGCCGACCCCGGCCCTCCTGTGCTGCGGATCAAAGTCAAAAAGATCAACGGCACCTATGGTTTCGCGGTCATTTCCGTCGGGCCCCAGCCGGTCTATCATCAGGCGCAGCTGCCGGGCCTCGTAAATGTCCTGATGTGCATTTTCGATGTATTTTTTCAGGATGTGCCGGGAGAAAGGGGCCGTGGTATTGCTGACGAGCCAGTTCTCCGGGTTGTTCTCCCATTGGTAAAGAGCATCCAGGTCCGCCGGTTCAATGGCCCTGAGGGCAATATGTTTACCTGCCAGGGGGATCAATGATTATCTTGTATGCAGGATCCGATACCTTAAAAAGGTCTTTTTCCCTGAGGTACTGTATGAATATGGTATCACCGGTTTCAGGATGGACCAACCGGATTTTGAAGTTTTTTTCGAACCTTGACCTTCCGGGAACCTCTCCCACCCCCGATTCCTCTTCCTTGATGGTGAGCCTGTAAATGTTGTATGCGTGGGGGCCTTCCCTTTCGATCTTGGACATGTAGCCCTGGCTGCCGTCCCCGACCGGGTAAAAGAAAAGATCGTCTACGGTGGTGTTAATGGGAAAACCGATATTGATGGGGTCCTTCCATTGCATGTTGTCGTCCAGGTTGGAAAAGAACACATCGTAGCCGCCCATATTGAAATGCCCTTCAGAACTGAAATATAGCCTTTTCCCGTCAACGGAAGGAAAGGGTGTGTCTTCGTTAAGCTCGGTGTTGATGGCCGGTCCCAGGTTCACCGCCTCCCTCCATTCACCGGAAGACAGCCTGTCCGACCGGTATATATCCAGTTCCCCGTACCCGCCACGACGGGAAGATGTAAAATACAAGCTCATACCGTCCGCTGTGATGCTCGCATGGGTCTCGTCGGCGCCGGAATTGATGGCATTCCCGAGCGGGACCGCCTTGGACCAGAAATCGGTCCCCATCCGGCTTACGTAAATGTCGTTGTTGCCTTCGGTACGCTTGACCATGTATAGCTCCTTCCCGTCATAGGACAGGGAGGTCGGGTACATGTCCCCGTCCGATCCCACCTGCGGGTTCAGAACCTCGGGCTCGCTCCACAAACCGTTCACTTTGCGGGAAAGCTCGATTGCATCGTAAAAAGCCAGTTCGGTGACGAAAATCATGGTGTTCCCGTCTCCCGACAGGACTGCATTTGTGTTGTTCGTGCTGGTGTTGATCGGGCTTTCAAGTTCCTGGAATTCCACATCGACGGGATCATCCTGTATGATCTTCGAACGTTCGCAGGCCCGGATTTCGTCTTCTACTATGCTGATGTTGTAATTTCCTTCGAATTCATCCGAATTGGTGAAGATTTCATAGGTCTCCAGGGCCTTTGCCGTTTCATTGTTGATCCGGTAGGCATTTCCCAGGCTGAAATATGCATAATGCGGAGCTTTCTTTTCCTTGAATGAGCGCTTTTTGTATTTGAGGGTGGTGCTGGTAACGGCTTTTTCAAGGTAGGGAATGGCCTTGTACTCCTGACCGGGAATGTTCATGTAGGTATCCCCGACCTTAAAATTGAAATTTGCATTGTCGGGATATTTGTCCAGGAGCCGCAGATAAAAATACAGGGCTTCTACTTATTCCCCTCAGAGGTAAAATAATTCCCCTTCCGAGAAGAGTAATTCAGCTTCGGAGATTAC